>CAZRNR010000005.1:0-68072 GCA_964601505.1 uncultured bacterium
TCAGCGGAGTTGAGTATCATTTCAAAGTTATAGACATAACAAAGATACCTTTTAGGAAGTTTCAAGGGAGTAATAATCCGCATGTAAATGCTCTTGGGATTTTGAGTAGGGATGTGGATGTGAGAAAGATTTTTGAGAAGATAATGAATTATAGATTTTTGTCAAGACAGAAGTTAATGGAGTTAGTGAATAAGATATATATACTATCAGTTTTGGTAGGGAGAGATAGGGAGGTGGAGAGGGAGATGGAAGAGGTAGCAAAGATAGATTTGACAAAAACAAGACTTTTCAGGAAAGGTTTAAGGAAAGGTATAGAGAGAGGACTTAAGGAGGGGATAAAGAAAGGGCTTAAGGAAGGTATAGAGAAGGGGCTTAAGGAAGGGATTCAGATAGATATAGAGGAAAGGTTTGGGGATGAGGGGAGATATTTGATAGAGATACTGAAAGACATAAAGGATATAGAGAAGCTGAAGGAAATAAAGAGAGCTATAAACAAAGCGGAGGGTATTCAAGACATTGAAAAAATACTTCGGAACCCAAAATAAATTTGTAAAGCTCAATTTTTGTCAAAAGCTTTTTCTGAATTTTAATCCTAAAATTCCATAAATTCTCAACAGAGCATTTTTAATTATAAATTTTCAGATTTATGGCGATACATAAAATAAAAATAGAAGATGAACTTGTATCTTCTTACCTGAGTTATTCCTTAAGCGTCATAATAGGTAGAGCAATACCAGATATAAGAGACGGACTGAAACCTGTTCAAAGAAGAATAATATGGACGATGTGGGAGGAGAATGTAAAATCAAATTCACAGCACAGGAAAAGTGCAAAAATCGTCGGAAGCTGTATAGGGAAGTATCACCCACATGGAGACAAACCCGTTTATGATGCTCTTGTGAGAATGGCACAACCTTTTGTAATGAGGTATCCGTTAATAGATGGTCAGGGTAATTTTGGTTCAATAGATGGAGATGAGCCAGCAGCAATGAGATACACAGAAGCAAGGCTCACAAAAATCGCAGAAGAGCTGCTTGTAGATATAAATGAAGGGACAACAGATTTTTCTCCAAACTACGATGAAACACTTGAAGAACCTAAATATCTACCAACAAGGTTTCCAAACCTCCTTGTTAATGGGTGTTCAGGAATAGCTGTTGGAATGAGTACAAGTATCCCACCTCATAATATAGCCGAAGTCTCGGATGCTCTGATACACCTTGTAGATAACCCAACGGCATCATTAGATGAAATTCTAAAGATACTGAAAGGTCCCGATTTTCCTACTGGCGGAATAGTGGTAGGGGACCTCAAACAAATATACGAAGAAGGAAAAGGACAACTCACAATATACTCAAGATACAAGATTGAAAAAGGCGAAAAGGGGAGAAAAAACATTGTATTTTATGAAGTTCCATATCAAGAAAACAAATCAAAAATAGTAGAAAAGATAGCCCAACTTTCAAAAGATAAAATCATAGATGGAATAGCAAGAGTAGCAGACGAATCTGACAGGAGAGGTATAAGAGTAGTTGTTGAAGTAAAAGAAGGCTTTGAGATAGAACCAATAATAGCACAGCTCTATGAGAAAACAGGATTGAAATCAAACTTCCTTGTAAATATGCTTGTCGTTGATGGAATTCAGCCGATATCAGTGGACCTCAAAACCCTACTTGAAAAATTCATTGATTTCAGAAAAGACATAGTCCTAAAGAGAACAAAATTCAGACTTGAGAAAGCAGAAAGGCACCTTCATATACTTGAAGGATATATCAAAGCACTTGGCTCAATAGATGAAATAATATCCATAATCAGAAAGTCTCAAAATCAACAGGAAGCAAAAGAAAATTTGAAAAAGAGATTCGGATTTTCAGACATTCAAGCCCAAGCGATACTTGACTTGAAACTCGGAAGACTCTCAAAACTTGATGCAGAAGAAATCAAAAAAGAACATGAAAAAACATCAAAAGAGGTTCAAGAACTAAAAGAAATATTGAAAAGCGAAAAGAAACTGAAAGAAATAATAAAACAGGAGTTTCTTGAGATCAAGAAAGAATACGGTGATCAAAGAAGAACAGAAATATCAGATAAACCACCCGTTAGGGAAGAGATATCACAAGAGTATAAGATAATAATAACACATGATTTTTATATAAACACTTTTGCAAAAACAGAAAGAACTCCTCGTCTTCCTGTAAAAAGTAGTTTTATATCTTCAGGGGACCTTGCCTGCGTTACGAATCTTGGGAAAGTATATAGAGTCAGACTTGAGAAAATAAAGACTTGGACAGAAAAGGGAATGCCAGTAAAATCGCTTGTCAGAACGTCAAAAGAAGAAGAAATAATATATGTATGTCCAGCATATGAGGATAGGTATCTTGTATTCATAACGAAAATGGGTTTCACTAAAAAATTCAGGTTGAGTGAAGTTTATGATCTGACCGCAAGAGGAGAAGTAATATTTGAACTCGAACAAGGAGATGAAATTCGTGATGCAGTTGAGTGTTCAGAAGATGATCAGATATTCTTTATGACTAAAGGAGGAATGATTCTTGGAATAAATGCATCAGACATCACAGCAAGAGTTTCAAAGGCAATAGAACTCTCAAGAGGAGATACTACAGATGAAGTCTTACTTGTTATAAATAAAACAAAAGAAGATAATTTTCTTGTCTGTTCAACGGAAAATTATGTAAAAAGAATAAGAGCATCCGAACTCAAAGTTCAAGCAAAAGGCGGAGTCGGGATCACAGTCATACCAGAAAAAGCCCTACCAGCAGTTGATGCTATATTCATATCATCTGAAGATGATACCGTAGCTATAACATATATTTCTAATGAAAAGGAAAACTATAAATATTTTCCTGCAAAGAAAATCCCACTCCTTACAAGACATGCCATAGGTAAACAGCTGGTAGAAGGAAAAATTATATCCATTGGTAGGGTGATGTAAAACACAATTACAATCCACGCTTCAACCAAAGAAAAACTAAAGTGAATCTTCAAATCATCTAAAAATAAAGGGACATAAAATTACTTTAATGCTATTAAAAACAAGATTTTTCAAAAAGGAGTGATTATATTCAATTATGACGGGGTGAATGTGTCATGACGAGGGTAAACAAAAAAGGATTAAACACAGTAATAAAATCAGGGATAATAGTAACATTAGGGTTAGTAGTTGCTCTAATCTTCTTTAAACCTGTAAATTCCTCACCAGGAGAGGTGTATGTAATTGTAAATTCATCACTATCTAATATCTCTCTTGAAGATATAAAGAAAGCTTACAAAGGCGAAATATCAAAAATACAGGGGAAGGATATAAAGCTTTATGAACCACCACTTGATAGTCCTGCAAAAAAGATGTTTATAGAAAAGTTCCTGGGATTAGACCTTGAGTCATACAGAAAGATATGGCTTGTTAAACTCATGGGAGGGCATCCCATTCCCAAAGTGGCTAAAGAAGATGAAATAATTAAAAATGTGTCATCTCAGGAAGGAGCAATAGGATATGTGCCTATACCAGCTCAAGAAGATTCAGTAAAAGTCATAGCTATAAAATAAAATTTCCTTTTTTGTTCGCAAGGATTTGGAGATTAGGATTGTTGAAAAATTGAACTTTACAATATTCACCTTTGCTTTATTTTAAGTGATGATGTTCCAAGTGTAGCCTCCACAAGGTCATCAAAACTTATACCTCTCCAGAGAGCTATTTTTGGAAGCAATGATCTGTCAGTCATACCAGGAACGGTGTTGAGCTCAAGGAAAAAAACTTTTTGCCCTTTCATTTTAAAATCTACTCTAACAGCACCATCCACTAAAAACTCTTCGCATATCTTTTGAGATATTGATAAAGCATAATTGCAAGCCTCCTGAGAAACATTACGTGGAGGAATGATATATTCTGTCTCAGATCTATATTTTGCATCAAAGGAAAAAATTATATCACTTTTAGGAACTATTTCCATAACCCCAATTGATTTCCTTTGAAAAACACCAACGGTTATTTCAGGTCCATCTAAAAACTCCTCAACGATAACTCTGGAAGAATACTTCAAAGCCTCATCAATAGCTTCCTTTAAATCTCCTATGTTTTTGAGCAGAGAAATTCCAAAAGATGACCCAGAAAAAGATGGTTTTATTATAACAGGCAGCTCAAATTCTTCTAACTTCCGGACTACCTGATTTATTGAATAATCTTTATTTATGACAAAAAAACGAGGATGATTGAGGAAACCGATGAGTTTGGTCATAATCTTATCCATAAAAAAAGCAGAGACAACTGGATCTGGTGATGAATAAGGGATCTTCAGGATCTCAAGTAATCCTTGAACAGTTCCATCTTCACCGAACTTTCCGTGTAGTGCTATAAAGACCGCATCAAAACGAGATATCTTATCAAAAAAATTCGGTGATGGAAAATCAATTTCTTCAACTTCATAGCCTTTTTTCAAGAGAGCTTGTGACACACATTTTCCCGTTTTCAAGGAGATTTCCCTTTCTTCTGATTCTCCACCAACCAGAACAGCAACCCTTTTAAAATTCTCTTTTGCTCTATTCTGAAAATAGTTTATCAATTCTAAGATTTCATCGTTATGCATTATAAAGATAATGCTACAAAAATCAAGTGAGAAAACACAAATATTCTTAACAAAAAAATAGAAAAATTTTTATAATTTTTCGTATGAATAAAATAATAGGCTTTCTGATTTTTACTTTGGTAGCAATTCTCGAGGCTTATGCTGACCCTTTTGATTTCTATTGCTCTGGACCAAAAGCGAGATCTATTGGTTGCACAGGAGTTGCTATATCAGAAGGATACGAATCAGCATATCTTAACCCTGCACTTATATCCGCAGCTAAAAAAGTTGGGATAGGGTATCTTTTCTCTTCACAAAACTTAGATGTATCAATACAGGGACAAAAAAAGCCCGGGAATCCATTAGAAGATGTCTCACTTGTATATGCTGGGTTATCAATCGCTCTTTCTGACCTTTCTTTTATATTTGAAAAGTCAAAAATTTTAGACAACATTCATCTTGGATTATCTGCTGCACTTCCACCATCTGGAAGGCTTGTTAGAGTTTCAACCTCTCAAACCAAAATACCATCTACCATACTATACGGAAACAGGAACACAAGATTCTCAGCATATATAGGATTATCCGGGAACATCCCGATAGAAAAGGTAAAAATATATTTAGGAGGTGGTGTTCATTCTCTTGCAAAACTTCCAATATATGTGGATGCAAATTTTGCCCCGGACAGAGATTTATTGGGTATAGACGGGTGGCTTGAGTTACTTGAAGGTTTTGTCGGAGGGATAGCCATTGAAGCAAACTTTGAGTCTGCGTTTTTCCGTGTAGGTGGTGTTATAAGAACACCAGTTCAAACCGAGATTCCAACATCTGTAAATGTCAAATTAGCTGGAGATGAATCTGTTTTATTGTTGAACGCTCTACTTATTGAACACTACACAGCACCTTACTTTGGTGGAGGTATTGGAGGAGGGATAAAAACTTCCTCACTCAAATTGAGTTTAGGTGCCGATGTACTTCAGTATAAGTTTTCAAAATTGAAACTACCACTTCTTGAAATAACAGGGGCTTCACCAGAGCAGGTAAAATCACTAATTCCAACTCACAAACTACCTGAAGTTGAGGATATACTTGTCATAAAGGGTGGAGCATCTGCAGATATATATGATGTTATAGGAGAAGCAGACATAATAATCGGAGCAGGAGCAAGTTTATTCCCATCTCCCTTAAAATCTCAAAATGGAAGTCTCTTCGTTGATTCAGATAGGCTTTCAATCTCCGGAGGGCTTGGAACAAGGTTCAAATCTCCCGGGGTAGTAAAAGGAGAAATTGAGTTCATACTTTCAGGCGGAGTTCAAATTATTCAGAAGAAAGAATTTACAGAAACTAACACATCAATTGGTGGAACTCTTCCAACAATTTCCGGAACTCTAAACCTCACTTTCTAATATACCGTCTTATATTTTCTGTAATATGCTAAAATCAAAAAAGAATCTTCTGTGTATCGTATTTATTCTATTTTGTGATAAGGCTTTCTCATCCCAATCACCTATTCTTTTCTTGACTATAGATAGCTTAAGGCCTGATAAGATTTCTTGCTATGGTTTCGAGAAAAAAACAACCCCAAATATAGATAAACTGTGTGATCAGGCATTTGTCTTTCTTAACGCCTACGCTTCAGCAGGATGGACATCACCCTCACTAGTATCTATTTTTTCCTCCCTTTATCCTACAACACATGGAATTGAAGTTAGAGGATTAGTTCTAAACTCCAAAATAAAAACTCCTATAAAAATTCTCAACGAGAAAGGATGGAAAACATATGGAGAACACTCTGAAGGAGATACAATAGGGAACATCGGCTTTTATCCAACCAAAGGAACAATTACCAAATTTCTTGAGGAAATAAAAGATGAGAACTTTTTTGTATGGTATCACATTAGGACCCCACATCTTCCATACGATCCACCTGAAGAATACATAAGAGAATTTTTAAATGGTCTTACAGCTGATCAAGAAAAAATAAGAATTATCAGAGAGAAAAAAATGATAGTGAAAGGAAAAGATAATATTGAATTCACAGATACAGAGAAGAAGTTCGTAGAGGTTTTATATGAAGCCGATGTAAAGTATCTGGATAGTCAGATAGGCGAGGTAATAGAGAAACTCAAGGAACTCGGTATCTTTGACAAAACCATAGTTGTTCTAACAGCAGATCATGGAGAAGAACTCTTTGAACATGGATGGATAGGGCATGCATCAACATCTCTTGACGGTCATCTCTACAATGAAATCATTAAAATACCATTGATTATAAGAACTCCGGATATTAAGAAGAGAACATATATACAAACTCCTGTTTCACATGTTGATATTATGCCGATATTATTTTCAATGCTTGGAATAAAAGAAAAGTTTCTAACAGATTCAGGAGTTATTAAAGTCAGCAAAAGTAATATATCTAAAAAAGACAATGTTATATTCTCGTCAACTTCACCATGCGGTTGGCAGTGCAAAGAAGATGAGAAATGGAAAAGGATATATGTCATACAAGAAAAAAACTGGAAACTCATCTACTACAACTATGATGGAAACAAACCAAAGGAAAGATTTGAATTATTTAAACTTCCAGATGAAAAAAATGACTTGTCTCAAGAAAATCCTGAAAAGCTTTCATATATGGTAAAAAAATTATTTGAGACTATTGGTGAACACAAAGCAAAACAAGCATTATTTCAGCCGGAAGTATATATAGAGAAAAAGTAAAAAGGGCAAATTATTAGGAGTGAGAAGACGATATATATTATAAATGATGAGAAGATTAATAGTTATATTATTTGTTGTTATTACTTATAATCTTTTTCTTAAAAAAAGTTATACACAGGTTTTAAATGTTCCAACAGGTTCATTTGCTACAGGGACAATTCTAACAGGAATATCAGTAGCTCTCCCCGGGGAGGTCATAGATCCATCACCCGTTGTTTTCAGAATAGATGAAGGATTTTTCACACCTTCTGATTCCCTTGTAGATATGTCGGGGTGTTATGCTCACGGAACAGCGTATTGGGCAGACCACATAAGCAGAGTTATAGTAGAAATAAAGGATATAACCTGCCCGCAAGGTGAAAAATTATATCACATAGAAGCTTTAGGTTATCTCTATGATGAAGAAGGAGGATTCGGATTCGATGGAGAAATAACAAGATACGAAAAAGAGATATGGGGTATAAGAATAAGGACGGGATATGCTACTGTTCCAGCATTTTCAAGAGGAATATTGTTTTTACGCCAGGGGTTTACCTTTGAGAGGAAGGATTTAAAACATCCTCAGTGGAGAAGACCTATGACATTCCCAGACAAATTTAAAGACTTCCCTCCATAATATACCAGATCAAAATCAAACAAAACCGATTGACAAGGCTATGAAATAAACGGAAATTATGAATTGATACATTGAATTTCGATTTCACACGATATGGATATAATTTACATAGGTTAAAAATATGGGACACGAAAGAAGATGATTTTTTATGTCTGATTTTTTATGTTTAAACAGCATAAAAATACCGCAAGCAATTAAGAAAACAATTCACTTGAGAACACAATGATGTAAAGACTAAACTGAAATCAAGTAATGTTTCATTTAATTTTTCAATTGTAATCTGGGTTATTTTATGAGAACCTCTGTATTTGGGTTCTGGATATATAAGTAAGAATATACCGTTTTATCGGAAACCTAAAACAAAAACAGCTCTTACCAACATATGAACACTGTGAAAAATAATTTTAGGCAAGTAATTATTTATTTTATTCCACCAATGTTTTAATTGAGAATATGAAATTTCTCCCTGATACTCTAATAGATGTTCAGCTCTCTTTTACACACCCCATCACAGAATAATTGTGAAGATCTTGATTATTTCCTGCAGTTCCGTCCTTTAAATCACATCTCATCATAAATTCAAGTCTTTTCACCATAATCAAGGTGGAGCAAAACTAATAATTACCTAATTTTAAACGCAAGACGAAATATCACATTTCATCACTTGGAAGTTCGAATAGCTTTCTTGCTATTATTATTCTTTGGATTTGTCCCGTTCCCTCAACGATATCAAGGGCTTTGACATCTCTATAGAGTTTTTCAACATAGTTATCATTCTGAATCCCTGCATCTTGCATGATATCGAGACAAAGAGAAACTGATTTTTGAGCAACCATCGGGCAGAAAGCCTTTGCTTGAGAAGCTTCTACAATATTTTCAATACCTTTATCAGCCATCCAAGCAGCTTTCCAGCATAACAATCTACCAACTTCTATATATCTTCTGACTCTAGCTATATTCTCTCTTATCTTTTGATATCTTGGTATTGGTCGTGAAAGGCTATAGTTTTCTTTTACAAAATTAAGGGTCCAATCGTATGCAGCACGAGCTATACCAATAGCCATAGCAGCAATAGTGGGACGAGTCGCGTTGAATGACTTCATGGCAGACTTAAAACCTTGTCTTCCTTCATAAGATTTTTCTCCTCCAAGGAGGTTTTCTTCAGGGACTTCGCATTCTTCAAGACTCAAGGAACAAGAGGAGTAAGCAGAGAGTCCCATTTTTTTCTCTATCTTAACAATTGATAATCCTTTTGTTCCCTTTTCTACGATAAAGGCTCTATGCCCTGCTCTTGCAAGCTTTGGGTCAACAGTTGCCCAGACAATAATAAAATCTGCCCTATCTGCGTTAGAGCAGAAAGCCTTCTGCCCATTCAGAACCCATCTTCCATCTTTCTTGACACACCGTGTTCGTATGCGAGCGACATCAGAACCGGCACCAGGCTCTGTCATAGCAAAGGCTCCCCAATGAGGATTTTCTCTATCCTTAAATATAGAAAGGTATTTTTCCTTTTGTTCAGGTGTCCCCAAAATAGCGAGCGGTGGCCCAGCAAGACCAGGACCTGGGAGAGAAACAGCAACTCCCCTATCCCAATATGAAGTTTCCTCCCCAATCAAAACAGCTCTTCTCGCAGAAAATCTTTCTACTTTACTTGTATCTTCAATCTCTCTCCCCATACCAGCTACTCTTTCCTGATAACCAATCTGAGCAAGGAACTTGAAAAACTCGTGATCAGGTGGAATAGGTTCACCCTTTCTATCGTATTCAATACCAAGCGGTCTCATGTATTTTTCTCCCAAAAACCTGACCATCTCCAAAAGCTTTTTGTCTTCCTTTGTAAGAGTCAAATCAAACATTTCTTTATACCTCCTTTCCCTCCTTTTTTCTCAATTCCTGATAAATAACCTTCGCCTTTTCCTTAAGTTCATACTTCAAGACTTTACCTGTAGCATTTCTTGGAAGAGCATCTATAAAGGTATAATATCTGGGGATTTCATTATCTGCGAGCTTATCTTTGAGAAAATTCATAATATCATTTTTTGAAAGCTCTGACTTTGCGACTACGAAAGCGAAGAGATCCTCTCCGAGCATATGATGCGGCACCGAGACAACAGCAGCTTCAATAACATCAGGATGCGACATAATTGCTCCCTCAACTTTTGCTGAGGAAATGTTAAAGCCACCCCTTATTATTATATCTTTTTTTCTATCAACTATATATATATATCCTTCTTCGTCCATATATCCAAGATCTCCTGTCTTTGTCCAACCATCTTGAGTCCATACTTTTTGTGTTGATTCGTCATCTTTAAAATATCTTCTGGGCTTCGAAGATGGGATTCTCATCCATATCTCACCTATTTGTCCACGCGGAAGTTCATTTCCTTCGTCATCACATATTTTTACTTCCGTTGGAGGTAGAGGTATTCCAACAGAATCAGGTTTTAAAGAGGCCATACCTGGGGGAAGGAAGCAACCGGCCATTCCGGCTTCGGTAGCTCCGTAAAGGTTCATAATCCAGGTTTGCTTGAGTTTGTCAGCAAGTTTTTTGATTGCCCAGGATGGCATAGGCGCAGTGCCAAACATAATAAGTTTTATGTGATCATAATTTTCCTTCCAAAAATCTTCTATCTTCATGACTGATATTAGATGGAAAGGAACAGCATAGAGCATAACTAAATCTTTTCTCTTCATCAATTGAAGGAAGTCCTGAGTGTTGAATGCCGGTAATATGACGGCGTTTAGGGCATATCTTAAAGGTATAAGCATCATAGCGTGGGAACCAGCAAAAGTAAAAAGAGGAACTGAATGCATAAATGTTTTACCAGCATATAAATTTTCATACAAAGAGTCATCTCTGACAAAAAGGCTACTATGCACTGATAATACTCCTTTCGGGAAACCAGTGGTTCCTGAAGTATATATTATATCAAGATAATCATCACTTCTTATATCAACTTGAGGAAGTTCATGAGGCATAGATTTCATTTGCTCCTCACATTCAGTGCGAGACATCATAAAGCTTAACTCAAAATTTTTCAAAAGGTCTCTGAATTCCTCTCCATATATAATCCCCTTCGCTTCAGAATTTTTGAGAATGTACTCTACACCTTCTTTCGGTAGTCTAACATTTATTGGCACGGGTAAAGCTCCTGCCTTTGATACGGCAAAATATGATATCTTGTAGAAAATTCCATCCTTGTTTGAGAACATTATAGCAACTCTATCTCCTTTTCTCACACCTTTCTTTATCAGAAGATGTGAAAGTTGAGATGATTTTTTACTCCACTCAGAAAAAGTCATTGATTCCACTTTATATATCTCAATAGTATTGTTCGGGTAGAGCTTTGCCTTATCTTCAAGTAATTCAACAACAGTATTTGGCATATATGAATTTTATTGTTTTACTGGAAAGGAAACCGAAAAAACAAAAAGTGTAGATTTACACTATATACTTAATTCAAATGAGCAAGAGAAATATGGAAGAAGAAAAGAAAAAGAAAGTCAGAGAACTGAAAGAAAAAGGTTACCTACCTATAAGGGAGGTAAGCAGATTAGCCGGTGTAGAAAAATCCCTCATACATTTCTATCTGAATCAAAAACTTATTCCAAAACCTATAAAGGTATCAAAGCAAATGGCATACTATCATCGCGATGTTGTTGATAGGATAAAGCTCATAAAACAACTACAAAAAAGGTATCTGCCAATAAAGGAGATAAAAAGAATAATTAAAACAACAAGAAATATAGAAGATATAAAAAAAACACTCATAAAGATAGATTCGCAAATCATAGAAGAATATTATAATGAGCGGAAAGAAAAAGAAACTGTGAAACTTGATGAAAAAACAATAAGAGAATTGGAGAAATTAAAAATAATAGACAAAAAAAATTCTCTCTTCAGAAATGAGATAATCGAGATAATATCAAAACTACGAGATATAGGTTTGAATGAGAAAAATGGTTTTTCTGTTAAATTTCTAAAGAATTATATGGACATATGCAGAAAACTTATTGAAATTGAGTTCAGGGAATTTAATTCGAAAATAATTGGGAATCTTGAACCAGAGGATGTAATTAAGATAGCCAAAATATCAATAGATGAAGTTTCCGAGCTTATAAAGATTCTTCATAAAAAACTTTTGCTTGAAAAACTCAAGGAGATACAGGACCAAATAATCACAATCAAAAAATAGAAAATCTCACGGTGATACCTTAACTAACTTCTATCTATTCAGATAGATTCAATATCATTCCTAAAAATAGACTTAAAAAGATAGAATGAGCCTTAGAGATAGATTTTTAAATCAGAATAAATGCAAAGCGATCTTACAATCTTTCTTCCCTCGTATTGAGCTAATATGCCAAGCACAATTCTTACAAGTTTTGATGAAACCTTAACTGTTGTGTCAAAAAATTTTTATCCTCCACTTACAATGCAAATTGACAATTTTTGGTACATATTTAGTTGACACAGCACTCAACACAAAATTCAGTATAAAAACAAAATTTTAGCTTTTCACAATAAAATCAGAATATGAGGAGCTTCTCTCTCATAGAGTTATTGATTGTCCTTGCAATTCTAGCAGTATTAGCCTCACTCGGGATACCACAATACAGAAAGTTCATTTATAAATCAAAAGTAGCTGAGGTAAGAACTATATTACCAGCAATAATGCAGCTCCAAGAGATGAGAAGTTCTGAAAATGGGAAATATATAACATGCGGATTTTATCCCCCAAATTCTGGTAGTTCAAAGCTAAACTGGGATGAAGAAAACTGCCTTTCAAGAAGGCTAAACTTTAATGTCAAGGGAGGAACATTCTGTCAATACGCTGTGGCAAGCGGTGATTACTCCCTCAACCCTGCATCCGCTTCACCTTCAGACGGAACAGAAGTAGAACAGACTCCAGGGGTAGATATAACTGCAATAGCAAAGTGCGACATTGATGGGGATAACAAACCATCATTCTACACACTAACAGATGAATCAACAGATATAAAAGGTCCATTCAACGATGATTTCTAATCAAAGAAATTTTCAATCAATCTAATTTACCGGTTGTATATCTTTGATCGCCTGAATTATAGAAGTAATATCACTTGGGAAAAGATAGACCGACTTTTTATCCATAAGCCCACCGACGATACCAGAGACTCCCCCGTCTGAACTTTTCTCTCCGAGTAATAGATAATAAGGTTCAGCCCTACCCTCCACATTAATCCTTACCCTGAAAATAGGATTCTTTACAAATTCAGCAACATCTACATTGTCCCCCAAAAACTTCAGAACGGAAATATCAGAAAGTTTGCTCAAAGATTCCTTAACCTTTGAGGTTTCAAGATTTTTCTTTTCTCCACCACTCAAAACAAGATACCATTTTTCGGTATCAACTGGATCCCTCTGGATTATTCTTGATTCTGTAGGAGTTTCTATTGATATCTCCTTTACACGCCACACATAAAACTTGATAACTTGCCTATTTCTAAAATTTTCGGATAAAATCGGTTCTTGAATAGATTTATCAACTTCAACACTGAATATATTCGGTTTATCTGGCTTTTTAGCATAAACTTGGCCATCTGCGAACTTCAAATGGATAGAAAATTCCTCCAGTTCCTGATCCTTTGATGAAACATATACATTTAAAGTCATATCTGGGATATCAAGTCCATATTTAGGTTCAGTGACATCTGAGATAAATTCTTTGACTTTAATACCAGAGATTTTATATAGTAGGTCTCTGATTTTTGAATCATCTGCTTCAGCAAAAGTAGTAAGATCAGGAAAGAGAATCACCCAATCATTTGTTTCTTGTCTTTCAAAAAGGAATTTTTTATCACCACGCGAAATAATCAACTTTTTAACATCTGTTGTTATAAAATCCATAGGTCTTCTCTCTCTAAAATCGGAAAAAGGTTTGTCTATTGAAGCTTCAATAGCAGCACTAACGAGAAAAACTCTATTATCCCCTTCTTTTTGAACATACACACTATAACCAACTTGAGATTTATTTCCGATACGAATAGAAAAACTTTGTTCATCTGTTTTCAATTCAACAATAAATCTAGGTTTGTCAAGTCCATAAGGAGCAAAATCACCGGCTTCATTTATAAGTCGCTCTATCTCAATTGAAGAATATCTTGACGCTATCGGATTAACAGAGAATCTATCTGCATCTGCAAGGAAAGGATAAATAATACTCCATCTATTTTTGCTCTCTTTCCTAAAACCAATCTTTTCACCGTCTTGTTTTGTTATCCATATCTCCCGAATCTTCTCTTGGTCAATATTTATAAGTTTTTTTTCATCTTCTTGTATTTTTTTCTTTTTTTCCTCATGTGGTTTGAGGTATAGGAAGTAGAATCCAGCAATTGCCGCAAAGACCAAAAGCAATATAATTGTTTGTTTAAAGACCCTCATTGCTTTCAAAGTTTTCTTTTTCTTATGTAAGTGATTAAAGCTAGTATCAAAAACAAAGAAGGCATTCCAAAAAGAAAGATATTTCTAATAGTTCCTATTTGCCTTGGTGTTAGGACAAGAGATCTTCTTTTTCTTTCCTTTGGTCTCATAGCTACAAGTTCTCCCCTTTCAGCAACCCAATTGACAGCATTGAGTATAAGGTTTTTATTTCCCAAAAGACCTATAAATCCATTTGAGACAAAATCAGAATCCCCAAAAACAACGATTCTTGCTTGAGCTGTTGTAGGATTTTGCATAGTACCATATACAACCTCACCTCCTTGTGTTCCTGGAATTCCGGAAGCAGCGACAGCTACAGGAACAGGTCCTCTTATATCTTTCCCCTGCTCAAAAGAAACAGTTCCAGAAGCCCAATCATATTCTGCCCATGAGGATTCAGAAGTTTTTGCTATCTCCGAAATCTCAATACCTGAGATTCTACTTTTTATAAATACCCTGCGTGTTAGCCTCGTTATAACTCCAAGATTGAAATCACGAGTTATGCCATGAGAGTTATCATAGTGAATCAAGATGGGCATGGCAGGAGAAGCTCCAAGGGCGCGAGAGCTTGGATCTACAACAACAGAGTTATCAATACCTATACCCCACCCTTCAACGATACTTTGAACATTATCCTTTGAATCCGGATCAGATAGAAAAACCGCTCTTCCACCTGTAAGAATGTAGTCTGATATGGATCTTACCTCCTCTTGAGAAAAGGCAACAACAGGTCCGGCAAAGAAAAGCACATCACATTGAGTTAGTGCCCCCTGTTCCCATGTTCTTATTTTTATCGTTCTAAAACCTTCATTCTTTAAAGCGTTCGCAAGTTCGGAAAGACCTTGAGGACCCGAATCATTTGGATCTTTCTCACCATGCCCTTCAACAAAACATACCTGAGGTTCATCAACCCTCACAAGCTTTAAAAGTGTATTTGTTATTTCAGATTCTATAGTTTTCGTCGGATCATCAAAAGCAAGATTTACCTTCAATCTTCTCTCTCCAAGCTGAAAGACCACAGTGCCAAGCTCTCTAATGTCATAGCTTGCGGCAATCTGAGGCTTTTTCTCGGGATCAATAATCTCCCATTTGAAAACACCCGATTCATAGCTATAAACCTGCATTACATCTTGAAATTTCTTGGACTCTGGATTATCCTCTCTCATAAAAGCAATAACCTTGAATTCTTTTCCTCCTTCTTTAACCTTTTTCTCTAGTTCTTTCAGTATATTTTTTGTTTGCTCAGAAAGTGAATGAATCCGCTCTTCTGTCAAATCTTTCAGGTAATAATATTTGTAGGATATAAGATTCAAAATCACTATTATTCCAATTAGGAAGGAAGTAGAAATGAAAAAGTTAGTCCAGAATGAAAAAGTTCTACCTGTTATTCTCATAATTTTATACTTTAATAATAAAACAAAATAGCATTACACATTTTTCACTTTATTTAAAATTTTGGATTATTCAATAGAAGCTTAATAACTATTATAATGCGTTCTTGAACCTTTACAGTGCTATAATAGAGATTCAAGTTTCCTTTCAAGTAGATGCACTATAATTAATAAACCAATACACTTTTTTCTTCTTCTTTTTAGACTTGTCAAGCTTGTCTCCAATATATCAAATCACATATCTGAATTTCGTCTGTACATTGATAGACAACATATCCCATATCTACATAAACAAGAAGTTTAAATGGTGAGGGATTTTGAATTATACCAAGACATTCATTATAAAACCATATATCGATTGTTTCCAATTTATAGGGAAATCCAAAAAGAAAATAGATTACTTGTGGTTCTACATAGATCCTACAATCTTATACATTAATTAAAGTTCTTATGTTAATCTGAAAAGTCTTGTGAATCAATGATTAATACAAGAGTTTTTTCTGCCATACAAAAACTTTAAATTATCTTTTATTCATCTTATAAGAAAATCTCTTATATATAGGTACTTGGACCCCATAGACTTCTATTTTTTTGATTAGATCTTCCTTAAGGATATCTTTATTTATTTTCTGGATTATTTTTTGCTCGTTTATAGTTATGTAATTTCTCAGTGCTGAGTCATAAAAGCTCATTTTTAGAACTCCTCCTTTGAGAGATATGTTTTTAGGTTTTGTTTTACCTCCGACTGACTTCCAGTTCTTAACTATTTCAACACAAGCCCAAATCTCTCTATCATAATCTTTCAAAACAGAAGAGATAGAGGATGAAATATCTTCTATTTTCACTCCTGTTGGCATACTCCTTACCTTAATTTTAAAAAGACAAGCAAAGCAAATCTACAAAAATTTACAACTGTAAGTCCTTATCTTTATCTCTATGATTTATCACACAGGTCAGACCAAGTTCCTTTTCTATAAAATCTTTTATTTTCTCCGCAAAGGCTATTGACCTATGCCTTCCCCCCGTGCAACCTATAGCTATCGTGGCAGTATATCTCCCATCTTCTATGAACCTGTCTTTCATAAAAATTATCATATCTTTTATCATATCAAGATATTTGACAGCATTGGTATCAGAAAAAACATATTCCTGAACTTCCGGATATGTTCCATCTAACTTTCTCAAATCTGGATGAAAATTTGGATTTTTAACAAATCTAACATCAAAAACAAGATCTGTCTCGGGAGGTATACCGTATTTGAAACCAAATGATATGACATGAAATACTATAGAACCTTTTTCCAAACCAGCTACCTCTCTTATCCTTTGCCTCAGCTGATGAATATTTATGTCAGATGTATCTATTCTTACATCTGAAAAATCTAATATCTTCAGAAGCAAATCCCTCTCTATCTTTATTGCTCTGTCTATGGTATTGCCCGCTTCAAAAGGATGTTTTCTCCTTGTTTCCTTATACCTTCTCACAATAACCTCGTCCTTTGCATCAAGAAAAACCAAAATAACTTCGTAATCTTTTTCTTTTCTCAAGTCCTGTAATGTATCTATAAATTTCTTAACCATTTCAGGGTCTCTTGGAGAAACACCAAAAGTTATAAGGTCGATACCAGCCCTTTTTGTTAGAGATAAAACCTCGTGTATCAGATCAACTGGAATATTATCAACTGTATAGTAACCAAGATCCTCGAGGGTTTTTAAAGCAGTGGTTTTTCCAGAACCTGATATACCTGTTATAAAGATAATCTTCACAACATAGATTATATATCATAAGAAGCAAACAATTTGTTTTTTGGGAATACTTTACTGAATTCGTATTTATATCATTATAAAATGAATATCCCTCAATCCCCTTCCACTATTCGCTGCACTTCAAAACCATTATAACGAAAAATCCATAGTGAAAACACATAAAATATCAAAATATCTATATATTAATTTTTCAATATGATCACGGTCTTCATACTCATGTTAGCCTTTGATGAGAATTGTTATAATGGAGTCATTACAGATTGCTTGAACGCTGCAAAACTATATGAAAAAGAGAAGAACTACGCAAAAAGTATTGAATTTTTAGACGCAGCTTGCATACTCGGAGATGGATATTCATGTCTAAAGTTATCACACATATATTTAAAAAACCTCTGGGAAAACGTAAGAACGATAGATGATAAAACAAGACACAAAGTTAGTTATGCCTACTCTTTAAGAGCGTACGAGATTTTAGGTATCGAAAAAGTATATTATGCGTTTTGCAAAGATTTTGAATTATCAAGTGGATGTTTATACCTTAGCAACATATACGGGGAACAAGGAAAAACAGAGGAGAGAAACAAACTTCTACAGAAGGCTCATGAAATAGCGTCAAAAGGTTGCACAGCAGGGAAAGGAGAGGATTGCTTTACACTTGGTATTATGTATTATTACGGCGTGCTTTTGAATAAAGATGAGAAAAAAGCAATAGAGATTTTGCAAAAATCATGCGATCTTAAAATTGCTGGAGCATGCTTTTATCTTAAAGATATATATGAATCCGGGAACATCATCCCTAAAGATGAAAAAAAGTCGTTTGAATACCTCAAAAAAGCCTGCGAATATTTTGAACCAAATGCTTGTTATGAACTCTGGAAGAAGAAAAAAAATAAAGAGTATCTCCTAACAGCATGTGATCTTGGACATAAACAATCATGTTCTGAACTGAACACAAAGAAATGAAAAAGTCCTTACGCCTATTTAGCAGTATGAAAAAATAGATGTATCAAAGTATGAAGCCTCAAAAATCCGGATTCCAAAATTATAAAGAAGGCTTACCAGATGTTGCTTCAATTATAGAATAAATGTTTTAAGTTCCAATGATCCAATCAAATAGTCAAAGTGAATCCAGAAAGTTGAGTTGGAAATATGATTAGATGTGAGAGATTTAATTTTTACAGATTTTAACCGTAATATGATCTTTGGTCTTCAATGAGGATTTCCTTACATTTTGATTGATTTGAAATAGAGAAAGAAGATTCTATTTCTCCGAGGATATTACCATATACGCTTGATTTTTAAAAAGGATATTCATATCAATTCCTTCATATCTTGCAGATTCTTTGAACATATCTTCAAACCTTGCATCTATCAGGACATACTTAGTTTTCCGCAGAAGGAATCTTATTATTTTTAACTTATCTTCTTTTTCACCTCTATGGTATGCAAGTAGGACAAGCGGAGGATTTGCTTTAGCGCCACTATAGTACCAAAAAGCTATAGGCATAGAGAAGACATAAATTTCATTTTCCAATTTGTTTTGCAAAACGAAATTAACCACATCTTTTGTTTCTTTTTCCTTAAAGTATGGCAGATAGTAATCACTTATCTTATACACATCTGAGATACGAAGCAACATAGCTAAAACAAGGATAACCCACAAGTCTTTTGCAAAATTTTCTATCTTAAAAAGCACTTTTACAAAGAGGCAGGAGAAAACCGGAAGTATAGTATAGAGCATCTTTGGTACAGCAGGTATTATTACATCCAATAAAAGGAACAAGAATAAGCTAACGATTATAAAGATGACCTCAAAACTTTTTGTAAAAAAAATTATTCCGAATATCAAAGTTATAGCGAGAACAATTGTATTAGCTGTATCAGAGATAAAGTGCAGGTCTGATTTCTGAGATATAAAGCCATAACCTAAGTATATATCTGACAAAGAAAAAGAGCTTTTTAATTTTACGAATGCTTCTTTGACGAAACAACAACTGGACAAAGTCTGTGATAATCCTTGAAATATTTTTGGGATGATTTTATCTAATGAGAAACCTTCAACTTTTTGACCGAAGAAATTATATAATTCAGTATAAGCGTTGTAAAATATGCAATCCTTACAAACCTTTTGATAGTGATCTGCCATTTTTTCAGCTAGTTTTATGTGTATGATGTAAGGGATCAGAAAGGATAAACTTATGATCGATGATAAAAGAACAGCTTTAAGATTTTTTGTTCTGATAATCTGAGTTATGTAAGCACCAAGAACAAGGTGTATTGAAGGAGCATAAGAGTAAAGAGCAAGTCCACCAAAAATAGAGGAGATCTTATATCTCCCTTCAAGAAGGAATGCGATGAACAAATTTAGAAATATAGCAGATTGAAGGTGATGGAACTGAAGAATCAAGGAATAAAATGAAGGAGAAAAGATGATAAATAACAAAAAAAATAGTTTAGTTATCTCCTTCCTTATAAAGTTTTGAAAAAGAACGGAAGCCAACTTCAGAGAAGAAAAGAAGTATAAAATAACCATGGAGATAAAGGTTAAAGCTATAGACTCTGGAATTAATTTGAACCTTCTTAAAGGTTCGGAAATATAATACGTTAGAAAAGGAGTGTAATAGAAAACCCAAGAGATCATTATTTCTTTTCCGAAAATGGTGAGTGTAAGATAAGGGAAAAAAGATTTCAGTTTGATTTTAATAAATCCAATATTGAAGACCAACTCTTCCATCTCTTGAGAGTATATAAATTCATCTTTCTGGAAATCAATACCAAATATCACCGGTGGCCAGACCGAAACAATTCCAACTCCTTCTGAATGCACTGACTGACGCAAATAGATGGAAACAATGATAGAAAAGGAAAAGCAAATAAAAGCAAATAGAATGTAATGCACCTTTTTCATGAAAACTTATTAATATCTTATGGTAATGTTCATCGACTTCGTAATGAGCAGGTTTGGCATCTCAAAAATAACTAGAGACATTCAAAAGATAAATTTCATAATAAAAAAGATATTACCGAAAGACAATCCGGAAATATCTATAAAAAGGTTAAAAAATCTTTTTCTATCTTTCATAGCATGGAGATACGGCTTTTTTTTAGGTGATATAAAACCGATCATTCTGCAAGTCGAGACGGTAAGCGGATGTAATTTCAACTGCATAATGTGCAGGGCTGGGAGTCTCAAAAAAGAGTTCATGACCTATGATGAATTTGAGAAAATATTATACAAAATCCCGGAAGCTTTCGTGATAATAATGAATCTTGCTGGAGAACCATTTCTGTCTAAAGATACATTGAAATTGATAAGATACGCAAGCCTTGAAAGAAAAGCAATAGTTAATATATTTTCTAATTTCTCCGTTTTACCAGATCCGTATGAAGTTTTAAATTCAGGACTTTACGAGATACACGCTTCAATAGATACATTTGATCCAATAAAGTTCTCAAAGATAAGAGAAGGAGGTAAGCTTGAAAAGGTAATTTCAAATCTTGAAACACTCATCGAAACAAGGAAGAAAATTAAGAAATCACTCCCGATAATAAGCATAAACGCTGTTTGTTCTGAAGAAACCATAGAGGATACAGAGGATATAATTTTGAATGCTATAAAAATAGGAGTAGATAGAGTAAAGTTTCAAAGATTATTGTTCGATATTCCCGAACTGCATCGTCCTTCTCAGAAATCTCAGCAATATCTTCTTTATCTGAAAAAGAAATACAAGGATAAAATAGATGTCATCCTGAACAACTTTGAAAATATTGGTGATAAATCAGATGGTTATTGTTACCTTGCATACTTTATGTTAGCGATAAAAGTAAACGGGGATGTTTATCCTTGCTGTATGCCTTATCCGAATTTCTTTCCTTTTGAGTCAATTATGGGCAATATATTTGCTTCAAACAACTCATGGAATAAAAAAAGAATGGAATTTGTGAGCAATTTCCGAGATTCTCCACCAAACTTTTGCCAAATATGTCCGCTATACTATAGAAAATGAAATTAAATCTAGCTTCAGCTTTTTTCATACTTTGCTCACTCCTCATCTTGTATCCGAAAAATCTGGAAGAACTTTTCTACTATGATGATAACCCAGTAAGATATGCGATAGCAAAAAAGTGGGTCGAAAACAAGTTAAGCTATGATGAAAAAATTCTCTTCCTTGCTTATGGATCTTCTGAGATCTACATACCATTCTTTTACATTGCGAAATTTTTGAACATAAGCTATGAACTCACATACAATCTAGTATCTCTGGTACTATTTATCTCCACACTTTTATATGTTATGTCTCTTACAAGAAGAGAAGAGAAAAATTTTTATTTCATAACAGGATTATTTACTCTATTTGGAATAGTATGTGTCGCGAAAGGTTCTCTACACTGGTTTATAGCATCGAGCATAATTTTTGGCGTGTTATATTCTAAATCTGTAAAAATTTTACACTATGTTATGGTCGGATTTTCTTACATAATCTCTCCACCGTCAATAGTACCATCAGTTCTCATATCATTGGCTCTGTTGTTCAATGGAGAAAGAAAAAAATCTATGGTTTTTATCCTATCACTACCAATGCTTTTGGTGAAAATAGTGTTGGTTCATCCTATAGTTATACTCGATGCGAAAAGATCTTTAGATAGGAATTTTGGAAAAGACATCATAGATTGGTCACTTAATTCTTTCTGTCCTCCGGATTTGCGTGTATTCATCAGACCGATATTATTAGATTATTTCAAAGCACCCGTTCTCCCAGCGTTAGTTCTGTACACGATATCAATGAGGGCTATTTTAACGAAAGATAGATTTGCAATTTTATTATTCTCATTTTTCTATGTAACCGCTTTCTTCTCAGTTTTTATCATCAAATTACAGTTAAAAGGATATGAAATATCAAAGTATTTAGTTTCAATCTTCTCCTTTATTTTCGCGTCGAACCCGTTTAGGCATGTTCCACTGCTTATGAGCTATCTCATTATTAAATCTGACCAGAATAAATACGACAAAATATTAACGAAATTTATTCTTGTATCACTATTTTTTTATTCAATATCATCTTTGATCAAAGATGAGGGTGAACTACCAACGGGTTTTCCAAAAGAAATAAAAAGTATTATAGAATTCCTTAGGAATTCTGATTCAAAAAACATCCTTTTTGAAGGAGATATACACACCATACAAAACAATAAATTAATCCATCCGCTTTACAACTCTCACATAATACCATACATATCAGAAGAAGTAGAAGGTAAAAAATTTTACGGTGGAATAATTCCGTTGTATTCTAGCAAATACAATTTTTTCGCCGGAAGGTTTAACCTGAAACCCCTTGAAAATTCTGATATACTGGATTTCATTGAAGATAAAAAAATAGACATGGTTATCTGCTGGACAGATATCTGTTCAGAATTTTTCAGCTCGAGCTATGAAAAAGAGGAAATAGGGAAATTCAAAATCATAAGGTTAAAGTAGATATTAAATCAATATAGAAACATCAAGCAAAAACCAAATTCATACCCAAAATACATTGAGTGAATTAATTATATATAACTAATGATACTGAAAAGCAAACTCGGAATTTCATTTATTGGAAAAGCAAATATAGAAAGGTTGATTTATATAACTTGCAAGATTTTCCCTCAAGATTCAAAAACATTAAAAAGGCTTAAAAATCTATTGCTTTCTCTGATAGCTTGGAGATACGGTATAATTTTAGAAAGTATAAAGCCTGTCATCTTACAGGTTGAAGTTGTAAGAGGATGCAATTTCAATTGCATAATGTGCAGAGCTGGGGAGCTTGAAAAGGAATTCATGGAATTTGAACAATTCAAAAAAATTTTAGATAAATTTGAAGAATCTATAGCATTAATACTCAACCTTGAAGGAGAACCATTTCTGTCAAAAGATATATTGAGGATGATAAACTATGCAAGTGAAAGAAAAAAAATGATAGTAAGCTTGTTTTCGAATTTTTCAGTAATACCAAAACCAGAAGAGATAATAAGTTCTGGCTTATACGAGATAAATGCATCTATTGATACCTTTGATGCCAAGAAATTCTCACAATTAAGACAGAATGGAAACCTAAAAATAGTTCTTAAGAATTTATCAGCAGTCATTGAGACGAGAAAGAAAATGGGGAAAAGTATACCTATAATAAGCTTGAATGCAACATACTCTAAAGAGAACGCTGAAGATGCAGAAAACATAATTCAAAACTCAATAAATTTAGGTGTAGATAGAGTTAAATTTCAGAAACTTCTCAAAAACCTCCCCAGAACTCATGTCAAATTAAATATTCCCGGTAAATCAGAAATTGAGCATCTTATAAAGCTGAAGGATAAATATAGAAAAAAGATAGATGTCATATTGAACAATTTTGAATTCAGCGACCCCAAAGGTTACTGCTATCTTGCGTATCTAATGCAGGTAATAAGAGTGAACGGAGAAACATATCCTTGCTGTATGCCGCATCCGTTTTTAGAAAATGGTTCTTTTGGATATCTTCTGAAAGATGAGAACAGAAGAGAAAGATTTATCAGAGATTTTAGAAAGTCGCCTAAAAAATTTTGTCAGCAATGTGAAATGTATTACAGGAAGTGAAATTTATGGTTAAAAATAAACTGAAAAGGTTTCTAAATAAAATCAAGATGAATTGTCTTATCTTTTTAAAAGCATTCCCCCCACAAAAACCAATATTAGCTTCCAAGAGGCTAGAAAACTTTATCAAAACATATATGTCTTGGAAATATGGAGCCAAGTTTGAAGATTTACAACCGTGTATGATTCAGATAGAGAATGTAAGAGGATGTAATATAAACTGCACCATGTGCAATGCCGGAAACTTTCCCAAAATGTTCATTTCCTTTGATCAGTTCAAGAAAACTTTGAACATGTTTCCGAAAACCTTTCTTCTCGCACTTTACTACTGGGGAGAACCATTCTTATCAAGGGAAACTCTTAAAATTTCAAAATATGCTAGCTTCGAAAAAAATATGCTAGTCAAAACATCCTCAAACTTCACAGTTATACCAGACCCGAAAGAAATCATCGAATCGGGAATATATCATATAAAAGCATCAATAGATACATTTGATGAGAAGAAATTTGCTGAAATCAGAAAAAATGGGAATCTAAAAAAGATAACCTCAAACCTGGAAAATCTGATAAAAACAAAAAATAAAATGAAGAAATTTTTCCCCATAATAAGCATAAATTCCGTAGTCATGGATGAAAACTTGGAAGATCTTGAAGACATCGTAAAAAAATCAATAGATCTTGGAGTAGATAGTGTTGAATTTTTGAGATTTCTCGGAATCCCGGGAAAGTCAAATTATGAATACAAAGATAAGAGAAAGGTTTTCAGTACTCTGAAAAAAATTCAGGAGAAGTATTCTGGTGAGATAGACATACTCATTCATAATTTTGAGAATTTTGGGACATATCAGAATAGATTTTGCCACTATGCATATTTTTCAAGTGTTATTGATATATATGGGAACATGTTTTGTCAGTTCTTTATTCTTGATCCTAATTTTCAACCAGAATTATCAGGATTTGGCAATATATTCAAATCAGAAGTGAGAGATGTTTTAAGAAGAAGAAATTTTTTCATTTCAGATTTCAGGAAAGGCTCACCCGAACGCTGCAGATATTGTCCCCTTGATCTCAGAAGACAACAATGAAAAGATATGCTATAAACTTTATTTTTCTGATTCTCTGCTCCGCGGCTATTTTGTACCCTAAAAACATTAAAGAACTTTTCTACTACGATGATAACCCGATAAGGTACATGGTAGCAAAAATGTTTGTGGATGGTAGGTTATCCCGAGAAGATAAGATGTTTTTCATATCTTATGGTTCTTCTGAAATATACCTTCCATTTTTCTTTATAGCCAAGCACATAAAAGCAGAATACCAGATCACATATAATATAGTATCTTTAATTTTTTTCGTGCTCTGCATATCATATATTTCTTTCATTTTTCGAAAAGATGAGGGAAACTTGAAACTTGTCACATATATTATGACATTACTCGGAATAATATGTGTGAAAAAAGGTTCAATACACTGGCTTATCTCATCGACAATTTTCCTTTCAACTCTTTTATCAACCAAGCTCTCGATAACTCGGTTCTTACTTATGGGTTTAGCATATTTGATATCCCCTACACTAATAATTACCTCAATTATATTTTCCATAATATTTCTGGTTCGAGGAGAAAAGAAAAGAGCTATATTTCTAATCAGCCCATTCTTGATAATTCTTCCAAAAACAATAATCATATCTGAAATGACGCTCAATGAAATAAGAGAACTGATATCTCTGGATTCTATAACGAGCAGAAAGATATCAGAGACGATAAAACCAACTATACCTGCAAGCTTTTATGCTTTTTTAAGATTCTTTTCAGTTGATTATGTTGATAACAAAATTTCTGCCATCCTTATAACATACATAATATCCGCAAGGGCTATTTTTCTCACAAAACATAAAAAAGCTTTATTTATCTTTGCGCTGTTCTATATACTGGTTGGATTTTCAATTGCGGCTTTCAAAATATGGGGGAGTGGATTGAGAACATGGGAAAGTATTATAATCAGTATATTTGGAGTTCTATTTGTCTCAAATCCTTTCAGACATGCTCCTATTATCGTCTCATATCTAATCGCCACCTCAGATGTCAATAGATATGATAAAATCATCAACAAAGCAGTCATATTCATACTTGTATTTTGGTCTATAACGAATCTGATCAAAGGCAAAGGTGAGCTACCAGAAAAGGTTCCACATGATGTCAAGAACCTCATAGAATTTCTAAATAATTCAGAAATAAAGAACATACTCATAGAAGGAGATACCCATATTTTGGAAAAATGGAAACTTATCCATCCAATCTATAATTCCCACATTGTATCATACATAGTAGCCGAAACAGAAAACAAGAAATTCTATGGTGGTATTATACCTTGGGATTCTTTCAAATTCAATTTTATTGCTGGAAAGTTCAAATCAAAACCCATCCATGAATCAGATATAAAAGACTTCATAAAAGAAAAAAATATAGATATGGTTGTATGCTGGACAAATAAGTGTAAAAATTTCTTTAGAAATTCAGGAGAGATTGATGAATTTGGATTTTTCTTAGTGGTAACGCTTGAAAGACAGAAATAATGAGAGAGATTCAAGAACTAGAGCTGTTGTGAGAGCTTCCGAACCATAGGATACACGAAAAAGACTATACAGACCCTCTGTGAAAAAATCAAAAGAATCCCAACCCTGCTGCTTATTCTGGGTTTCAAGAAGGAAAGAAATCATCTGGTGAAAGTTATTTTTCACTCCAAGAAGAACTGACGAAGAAAGAATCAAAGCACAATCAAGAGGATTATTCCAATTAACCTCTTGTAAGTATTTTATCAAAGATTTATGAGGAGAAATTTTAAGCTCAAAATAGACCCTAGATAAGAAATAAACAAAAGCCAAAGGAGTTTCATAATACAAACTTCTTATCTTAAAAAGCCCACTATCTATTATTTTTGAAATAAATCTTTCCGTATCAGGTAGCCTTACACCAAAGAGAGAGAAGAAAAAAAGAATATTTGCATTCACACACCAATCTATATCATTTATCCTTTTCAGATATGGGGCTCCTCTATCTTCAATCCAAGTGAAAAAAGAACCATCTTTTCTTTTGTATCTCAGAATATGACATGCTACATCGTAATAGTCAAAATTCACACCAAATCTTCTCAGCGCAGAAAGACAACACGATGTTGTATCAAGGTCAAAGTGAATATTTGAACCTTTTCCAAAGAATCTAAAGAAACCATCTTCACTTTGAGAATGAATGAAACATATCAACCTATTTATCATGTTAGAAAGAGTAATTTCATCTCCAAGAACGATTCTCACAGCCTTCATAGAATTCAGAATAACAGCATTCGCAAAAACATCTCTAACATATTCTTTTTGCCAGATTCTTGACTTTATACATCTTGTGCTTAAAAACTCTCCAGAATTAGTCTGGAGAGATGACAAGAAGCCCAAACCCTTTTTCAATGCAGATATAATATTTTCATAAGATGATATGAAATCAAAAGAATACATGATCTCTCATCTTGAAATAAGTATTAGAATACAGGCATTAGAAAAAATTAACCTGTAAAACATCCTATAAAAATTAATATAAGCTCTATTTGCAAATACAATCAAAGATGATATAAGATGAAATATAAAAAGCATTGAGAAAAGTAAATTTAGAAAACCTTTATCCATTATATAATACGCAATAATGATATAAGCAACAGAGAAGAAAATAGACGAGATAATAAAAACAAGTTTATCTCCCAAAAATATAGTGATGTTTTTCTGCTTGAGTATTTTATCTTCCTCAACATCTTGTATAAGGTCTATCATATACCCAGCTGTAAAGGCAAAAGAAATAGCAGAAGCAAGCATAAAAACTTTTAGGGAAAAAATTCCCGGATAACCAGAAAAAAGAGCGCCAAAATAAAATTGCAAAATACCCCCAAGAAAATGAAGGAAAATATCTGCTATGATTAAAAATCTTCTTGAAAGATAATAAAGAAACCAGTTCAAAAATATAAATGTTGGAAATAGTTTGATATATATATTCTCTCCAAGGAGAATGAAAGAACTTACAAGTAAAAAACAAAGTGATAACAGAAACCACTTAACTGAGATAAAAAACTCTCCTAGGCTAAAGACTGAAAGTGCGCAGAACAAACTTGATGTATAGAGAGAAATAACTTCGATAGGATTTGAGACATCAGAATATATAAAATAAGCAAACAAAGGTATACCGGATAAAAAAGATGCTTCAAAGAAGCGCAATCTTACCAGAAAATCTACAAAATTTTTTAAAACAAACACTTATTTTTATAATAATAATTTTAGTCAACCAAATGTATCTAGAGCTCCTACATTTTTAACCAATACACAAGAAGATTAATAAAAGATATAAAAGAATTTTAAAATATGAATCTTTGGATTTTCAAAAAATAACTCATATCCGAAAAATTGGATAACTTGATAACTCCACAGATAATAAACTTTAATATCTGAATGTAAATGTATTGATGTAAAAGATTACAACTTTTTAAGTAAATAAAATTACACAGAAGCTTCAAATACTATGGTATCAGTAGTTAGAAATAGTGGAACCAATTAGAAAAGTAATTAAGCGAGCAAGAAATCGTTCTCAAAGAGAAAAAGGATCAACAAAGTTATTAAAATATCTGGATATGCTCAAGAAACAAATAGTTTTGGTGATTCTGTTTTGGTTTTTGGCATACTGTGCAAACGAGCCTGGGGAACAACAGCAAACCAGACAACAACAAATTACTCAACAGCAGACTCAAAACATACAACAATCTCCTACTGTCCCAACATACAATCAAGATATAAAACCTATATTTGACCAAAATTGTGTATCTTGCCATAGAGCTGGCGGACAAGCTTCATCCTACCCTCTTGACTCATACCAGAATATAATGAACGGAAGAACAAACTGTACCTCTACAACTGAAAAAAGATACATCGTTCCTTCAAATTCAAACTCAAGCTATCTTTATAAGAAAATAATAGGCACACAAGATATTTGTGGTGGTAAAATGCCCCCTTCAGGAAACCTTCCCCAAGACAAAATAGAACTTATCAAAAAATGGATAGATGCTGGAGCACCCGAGTCAACCACAACCAGCGGAGGAACATCTGGTGAATCAGGTAGTGGATCAACGTCAGGTGGAAACTCAGGAAGTAGTTCGGATACAACATCTGGAGGCTCAAGTGGCAGTTCTGATGGTATTTCTGATGGAACATCTGGTGGAACTTCTGGAGGAAGCTCGGGAGGAACATCTGGGAGTTCAAGTGGTGGATCTGGTGGTGGTGGAGGGAAAACACCTCCAGCTGTATTTGGAAAATACATATACACTGTTTCGGAGGAAGGTAAGATAATAAGGTGGGATGGTAGCAGAAAAGAAATATTCTTTGATATAGGAAGCAATACAAGAATAGTCTCTCCATCAATAGATGAATACGGAAACCTTTATTTTTCTGCATGGGATGGACATACATACTCCATTGATAATAATGGAAACTTAAGATGGAAGATACACTTTGGAAAATGCGACGGAGTATCAATACATGATAACATATTTTTCGGATGTGAAAATGGAGTATTCTATGAATTAACAAAGGATGGTTATATAATTCATTCAATCTTTCTTGGTGGTCCAATTGTTTCAGCTCCCCTAATACTACAAGACGGGAAAGCTGTCATAGGATCGGACAACGGGAAGATATATGAGATCAAAGATGGAAAAGTTCTGAAATCTTTTGAAACAAATGGTAAAATAAGAGAAACCCCAGCAATAGACAAGAACAGCAATATATACTTTGGATCATACGACACTTATATCTATTCAATCTCACCTGATTTCAAAATCAGATGGAAATTCAAAACAGGTGGAGGTATATATTCTGGTTGCTCGCTATGGGAAAAATCAGGTAAAACGGTATGCACGATAGGATCAAAAGATGGTTATACATACACAGTAGATGAGAACGGGAATCTTGTTTGGAAAGTTCAAACAGGAGATGTTTCCACTGTCCCACTCATAGGAATCAAGAACATATATGTCTTATCTGATGATAATGAAATCTTCGCAATATCTAAGGAAGGAATTATAATATCTCGGTATAAAACAGAACCAACATACTATTCATCACCTGCTATTGCTTTCGGAGAGGTTGTAGTGAGCACAGAACTTGGAGAAATTCTGAAATTCGGTTTTCAAGATGAGCTACTCCCTGGCTGGACAACAGCTCGTGGAAATTTACAAAGAACAGGAGGATTAAAATAGTGGGATTTATCAAATCATTTTATCTTTTCTTGGTTTTTCCAATATTCTACCCTAACACGGTTGCTTCAAGCGAGCTGAATCCGAAAGAAATATATATAAACTACAGATGTGTAAAGTGCCATTCTATGAAAGTTGAAAACATCGAGCCTCTTGAAGAAGAAATTATTAAAGGTAAAAAGATAGTAGATCATTCTGGAGTTGGTTTAAAATATTCAAACGAATGGATAAAAAGATGGCTACTGAAACAAGAGGAAAAAGATGGCAAAAAACATAAGATAAAATTCAAAGGAACAGAAGAAGAATTAGAAACACTTTCAAAATGGTTAGCTGAGAAGAAAGCAGAAATATCGGAACAAGAACTTAAAGACTGGTATAGCGAGATAATTAACAGAATAAGAAACAGTAAGTAAGGAACAAAATTATTCGTTATATTAATTCTATAACCTATTATAATCCAGATAGCGAACTGCACACTCCTTTGCTATGTTTCTTATTCGCGATATAAATTCTGCTCTCTTCTCTGGACCTATAACTCCACGAGCGTCAAGTATATTAAATATATGGGAACATTTAACACAAAAATCATAAGCTGGAATATAAAGATTTTCAGAAAGAAGCCTTTTGGACTCTTTCTCACAAGCGTCAAACATATTAAACAACATATCCGTATCTGCCTTCTCAAAGTTGTAAATACTCCATTGTCTCTCCCTTTCCCTATAGAAATCCCCGTAAGAGATTTCTCCCCACTTTATATCAAAGACATTTGTTTTTCCTGTTATGAAAAGAGAAATTCTTTCAAGACCGTATGTTATCTCAAAAGATGGTGGATCAAGTTCAATTGATCCCATCTGTTGGAAAAAAGTAAGTTGTGTTATTTCCATTCCGTCAAGCCTTGCTTCCCATCCAAGTCCCCAGGCTCCCAAAGTTGGAGATTCCCAGTTGTCTTCAATAAGGCGAAAATCTCTTGAGCTTACATCAATTCCTATACTTTTAAGACTCTCTATGTAAATCTCCACAGGATCCTGAGGTATCGGCTTGAGTATAACTTGAAGTTGAAAATAATGCTGAAGCCTTTGCGGGTTTTTGCCATATCTTCCATCCTGTGGTCTTCTTGATGGCTGGACATACGCAACCTTCCAAGGAGAGCTTCCAAGAACCCCGAAAAAAGTTGCCGGATGGAAAGTTCCAGCTCCAACCTCAACGTCATAAGGCTGCATTATTGTGCAACCCTTTGAATTCCAGAAATCAAGTATCTTGGATGTTATGTTCCAAAAATCCATCTCTCACTCAAACCAATATACTGCAATAATCTCAAAAAATTCAAGAACCAAAAAAATTATTTTAAGTCCAGATTTGTCCCAAAATGCTATAAAATTCACAATCAGGATCGATAAAACTTTTATCTATCTCTGAAAATCCTGAATAATACAATGGAGCAAAAAATTTTTCCAATTTTTTCCTTACCTCTCTGGAGAATAATGAAAACCTTAAAAAGCAAAAAAATTAATCTTCTGAAGATCGGATAATGGTATCTGATAAAAGTTTAATTACTACAAATCAAGGATTACATAGATTTCTGCATTATTTTTAACTTTAAGAGTAATTGTAAAAATAATCATCGGATAAAGGAAAGAGTTTATAATTTATGAAGTTTCTCAAAGATGGATATGGTAGAAGATTTGATTATATCAGAATTTCATTGACGGATAGGTGTAATCTTGGGTGTTTTTATTGCAAAAAGAGTCTTTTCAAACCTCTTCCAAGAAGTGAAATATTAACGCTTGAGGAAATAACTTTTCTTGTTTCAGTATTCAGAGAACAATTTGGAATTCAGAAAGTTCGCTTGACGGGCGGAGAACCTCTATTGAGAAAAGAAATAAATAAACTTATAGAAAACATCTCTGGAATGAATGTAAAAATAAAGATCACAACAAACGGAGTCTTTCTTGATAATTTTATAGAATTCTTCAAAGAGAAGAAAGTGTCCGTTAATGTAAGCTTAGATACATTAAATGAAGAAAAATTCTTCAAAATAAGTGGTGATAGAAACTTGAAAAAGGTGATTGATAACATACAGAGGTGTGCTTCTTCTGGAATAAATCTAAAGATAAACACTGTAGCACTCAGAGGAATAAACGATGATGAAATTCTAAACCTTATAAATTTTTCAAACTCAATAGGAACAGAAATTAGATTCATAGAATTCATGCCTTTTGTAGATCCTGAAACTTGGAGAACTTACTTTATACCTGAGGAAGAAATAAAGAGAAAAATTCTTGAAAAATTTTCAATGAGATTTTTAGAAGACAGCGGCACAGCCTATGTTTATAAACTTGATAACGGTGGAAGAGTTGGATTTATATCAACGGTTTCAAGGCCATTTTGTGATTCCTGTTCAAGATTGAGGATAACAGCTGATGGTAAGATTGTTCTTTGCATGTTTGATAAGGTTTCATACCCACTGATGGATTTCTTGAGACCAAATATAAGAGAATCAGACCTTATTGATTTCATAACAAAAGTAGTAAAGAATAAACCACGAGGTTTTATAGAACTCAAGGGAGAGCCAGCTTTCGAGATGACAAGACTTGGGGGGTAATAAATGAGAGTTTTACTTTTTGGAAAGCTAAAAGATATAATAGGTACAAATTCCATAGAAGTCAGAGGTCTAAAGAGAATCTCCGATCTCAAAGAATTTTTATTTCAGAAATTTCCAGAGCTTAAAAACCAAACTTTTTCTATTTCGGTAAATTTTGAAATAGTTTTAGAAGAAGATTTGGAGATCAAAGAAAATGATGAGATAGCTCTGCTTCCACCAATTTCAGGAGGGTAAAATGAAAGGTAAGAAATTTAGGGAGTATCTTGTTTACGGAAAGATAAAAAATTCCGTAAGAAAACACTGTCTGAACTGTGGAGCGATTATAACATTTGAAGGTGTAGTAAGGGGAGATAAAGTAGGGAACTCACGTGTTAAAAAGATAAAGTATGAATCATATGAACAGATGGCAGAAAAAGAGATAGACAAAATAAGAAGGGAGGCAATAGAAAAGTTCAAATTGCACGATGCAGTGATAAAACACAGGATTGGTGAGGTGAAGGTTGGTGAAACGGCTTTGTTTGTAGCAGTCTTATCGGAACACAGAAAAGAAGGATTCAAAGCAATAGATTACATTGTTGATGAAGTTAAGAAAAAAGTCCCTATATGGAAAAAAGAGATTCTTGAAAACAAACAATCAAGATGGAAGGAAAACGATTAGCTTGAACACAAAATTCTTGAGTTTCTATAAATTTATCCGTAAATAAGCACAAAAATTACGAGAGTAAATTTATATGATTTAACAAGTAAAAAAATCAATTGCTTATCTTTTCAGATCTATAGGATGATATTCCAAGCATTTCTACTTTCTTCTCAGATGGAGTTTTGACAAAAGCAATAGGGACTGGTGTAAGATTTATATCACTCAAGAAGGGCAATCCAGCAGCTATTGCGGATAGGTCAAAGATTTCTGTTTCCATCTTATATTTCTCAGGATAATCTATAGGAGGTATTTCTGCATTGTATTTTGCTTGCAAATATCCTCTCATCCTAGCATCATACAGTATAAAGATGGCCTGGGAAATCTCGTCTATATTTTTTGAGAATTTTATATTTCCGATATTTAGTCCAACTATAGCAACAAGGGTAGTTCCAATTATCCATACTGAGACAAGAACTTCCATAAGTGTAAATCCTTTTTTACTCATCTAAATAATCTTTAAATAATTCTATTACTCATTTTCATTTTTTTTGAAAATCAAATCTTTAGCGATATGCTGATAATTTTATAAAAGCATTATGCCAATTGAATTGAGGTTCAAGGACGATTACTACAAGTTCTTAGATCAGATAGAATTTACTCCTGGTATAACCATAAAGGATATACTTGAAAATGGAATACACTTTGGGCACAATGCGGAAAAGTGGAACCCAAAGATGAAACCATACATTTTTGGAGAAAGAAATGGGATACATATAATAGATGTCCAAAAAACCCAAGACCTCCTGACAAAAGCTTGCAAGTATGCATTTTACCTCGCATCAGAAGGAGGAACAATACTTTTTGTCGGAACGAAAAACATAGGGAAGGAACTCGTTAAAAACTATGCCATAGAGTGTGGGATGCCTTATATTATAGAAAGATGGCTTGGTGGAACCCTGACGAATTTTCAAGCTATACTAAACGGAATAGCAAGATACAACAGATATGTTGAAATGATTGAAAGTGGAGAAATCTATAAACTCTACACAAAAAAAGAAGCAAACAGCATAAAAAGAGTAACAGAAAAGATGGGAAAATATTACGAAGGTATAAAAAATCTGAAAAAACTTCCTGATGCTGTTTTTGTAGTAGGGGTGATTGAAGAGAAAACTTGTATAGCTGAAGCTATAAATATGAAGATACCAATAATAGCTCCGGTTGATACAAACTGTGATCCAGATATGATAACATTCCCATTTCCCGGGAATGATGACGGTATAAGAGCAATAAAATTCTATTGTTCCCATATATCAAGAGCAATAAAGTCTGGAAGGAAGAAATTTGAAGAACGACAGGCAATGGCTAAAGAATCGGGAGAAGCAACTGTGTGATAAAAGAAATACGAGCCTTCCTTTTGGTCTTTTCTTTTTTTTCAAGATTTCCAATAAAAGCACCTGAAGATTTTGAAAAAATTCTTCCAAGATCCATAAAGTATATTCCACTATTTGCTTTGATTTCTGGAATTTTTCTGTTTCTGCTGATAAAAATCCTTTCTTTTTTCCTAAAAGATGAAATAACTGCAATAATTGTCTTCATTATCCAATATTTAATTTTTAACTACTTTCATTTTGACGGATTTCTAGACACATCAGATGCATTCCTTTCAGGTAAAACAAAAAAAGAAGAAATCTTGAGCATCATGGAAGATACCCACGTTGGTGCTTTCGCTGTTCTCCTTGGTTCAACATACATTGCAACAAAGCTATACATATATACGATTTTCTTGATCCCCAATAATCCAGAACTGATAATTTTCTCTTTTTCTGTAGGAAGGATATTCATCGTGCTCTTTTCATATGTATTTGGATCAAGCGCTAAAGATTACGGACTTGGTTATATTTTCGTCTCAAATGCTAAAAAAGGGTTTATCTCATCATCTATCGCATTCCTAATAATATCGGCTATATATTTTTATGAAACTATAATAACCTTTTTTATATGTTTGATATTCTGTATATACTTTGTGAGAAAAGTCGGAGGACTTACCGGTGATATACTTGGGTGGATATGTGAATTTTCCGAACTTGTTTGGCTTCTCGTATCCTGGCAGATGTCATGATTGACAGAAAAGAAAGAATTGAAGAAGAAAAAGAAGAGGAACAGATAATCAAGGCAGCAGAAATAATAAAAGGTGGGGGAATTGTAGCATTTCCAACTGAAACCGTCTATGGTCTTGGAGCAAACGCATTTGACGAGAAAGCTGTCAGAAAAATATTTGAACTGAAAGGGAGACCACAAGATAACCCGCTTATAGTACATATATGCTCGCTAGATGATCTGAATATTGTAGCTTCAAATATACCAGATAAGGCATATAAACTAATTGAGAGGTTTTGGCCCGGACCACTTACTTTAGTGCTTACAAGGAATCCGTCAGTTCCAGACATAGTTAGTTCCGGCCTCACAACAGTCGCAGTCCGAATGCCATCTCATCCAGTAGCTCTAAAACTCATCAGGTATGCAGGAACACCTATTGCGGCTCCCAGTGCCAATCCATCTGGAAAACCAAGTGCAACAAAACCAGAACACATTAAACACTACTTTGGAGAAAAAGTATTCATAGTAGAAGGACAAACAGAAATAGGAATAGAATCTACAGTATTAGATATGACATCCGACCAAATAGTTATTCTAAGACCCGGAGGACTTGAACTGGAAAAAATAAGAGAAGTTCTAAAAGAAGATATCTTTATTAAAACCTCTGATCTCCCAAAAAGTCCGGGAATGAAATATCCACACTACAAACCACAGTTATATTTTATCGTTATTGGAGAGAGAAGAAATATAAGCGAACTCAAAAAACTTCTGAAACCTAAGGCTAAAATACTCTATGTTGCAACATACGATATTCCCGAAGACATCAAATCAGAGCTAAAGAAAGTTTATAATATAGACTTCATTCTTGCAGGATCAGATGAGAAAGAGATCGCGAGAAACTTCTTTGATATACTCATAACAAAAAGTAAAGGATATGACATCATGGTATTTGAGAGTGTTCAAGAAAAAGGAGTGGGTCTTGGAATAATGAACAGACTAAAAAAAGCAGCAGATATTATAATTTGAACTGATTAATTCCACAATCTAAAAAACAAACATACAAGGATGATACAAAATTTATAAAAATGTTATATACAAATTTTCGGAAGCTTATCTTACCGTCGTTGCCAAAATTTCAAAATTCTTTTAAGTGAAAGATCATTGAGAAATTTATAAAAGAAAAACTTTTTAGTCCTTTTCAATAATGGCTGATACCCTTTCAATTTACAGAACGCTCTAAAAGAAATCAAATTCTGATAGTCAAATATTATCTTCTTCGGCTTAAACAATCTGAAAACTTGCTTACACTTTTTAAGGAAAAAATTCTTCCTAAAACGGGAATATGTTCAAAATTTTTTTGAAATATATCACTTACTACAATTTAATGTCTGATATACCACAAGAGCTTTTATATTTATATTGGAATTAGCTTTATTACATTTATCAGATACTTTTCTAAATAAGAAAATGCTTTTTAAATAAGAATAGGATTTGAGAAGTAGAAAACATAGATCAATATTTTGATTATGATTACAACAGAGCAATTCGCAATAAATTATTTAAACTTTATCCTTATTATATCTCTATCCTTGACTTTATAATCTCTTCCGACTGTTCTGAAAAGACCCTTCTTATAAGCCTCCTGATCATTCTGGCATTTGATATATTCCATAGCACTTGTAACCTCAGCAGAGATAAATCCTTTTTGTATATCAGAATGTATAAAACCTGCAGCTTCATAGACTGTTATATCTTTCCCCCCAATCCATCCTCTCAATTCTTTCCCTTCAAAACCTGTGTAATATATGATTATATCAGCCACATCAAATATAGCTTCTGTCATTTTAATTCTTAAAGGAGTTATTCCTTCATTAATAAGATCTTTTTCCTCAAATTCAAGTTCCATCTGAGCATCGCAGACAATAACTTTTTTGGAATCAAAACCAGAGAACAATTTATCCCACTTATCACGAGCCACATCTGTATTTATTATAACAAAATAAGGCTTAGAACAGATCAGTTCTATCTCTGATTTCATTGGGAATTTCAAGGATACTACGAATTCATTAACAGCTTCTTTCAATTTTTGCACTTCAGCGAGTTTAGATTTTGCATCTTTATCTCCGCTCATCGCTGGTTTTCTGAGTTTATCCTCATATCTGGAAAGGATCTCAAGATCTTTCATAGCAACCTCATAACGAAGTATATCAAAGTCCCTTTTTATGTCGTCATAACCTTCAATATGGGGAACAGACTTAAGATATCTCAGAACATACACTATTATATCGAGGGGCCTTATATATGATAAAAATTCATTACCTAGCCCTTCACCCGTATGAGCTCCCTTGACCAGTCCCGCTACATCAACTATTTCTAAAGCAGGATACTTTACCTGAGATGATTTCATAACATCAGATATCCTATCTATTAACTCATCATGAAGTATCATAATCCCATGATTTTTATCTTTTGTCGTAAAAGGATAAGGAGCAACCTCAGCAGATGATTTAGTGAGAAGATTGAAAATCGTTGTCTTACCGCTTGAAGGTATACCCACAAGCCCAGCTCTTATCCTCTCTCCGTATATCATCTCATTACACCATTCCCTAATATCCTAATAAATATATCTTTTTATAAAATCCTGAAACATCTCAAATCCCAGAACTCACAACTCCTAAATATCCAGTAATTCCCAAATTCAAATGCAAAAAACGATAAAAATAATCACATGCTTCTGATCCTCACCACAATACTTGGTATCTTCCTTCCTTCATAGCCAAAATTCCTACGCACAAGAAGATTTAAATAATATCACAAAAAACTTAGAACTCGCAAAAAATTTAGCCCTAAAATTTGAAATAAAAAAATCTAAAAATATCACAACTGAAATAAGAAAAACCATAATACATAAATGCAACGATAAAAAATTCCTCAAAGTCTATGCTGAAACATTCGCAATAGATGGAATATCTTCATATCTCTCCGGAAATAAAGAAGAAGCTCTAGAGCTTTTCAAGAGAGCTATATCTCTATCTCCTGAAATCAAAAATAACATGAGCGCTGATGAAATGATACCTCAAAAAATAAGAAATGATTTAATAACACTAGAACCAGAAGAAAACACATTTTTTGTTGAAATAATTTCAGAAGGCGATATATTTGTTAATGGTGAAAAAATATGCCAAGCTCCGTGTCAAACTAATATAAAATCCGGTATGAAGATAATATGCACAGAAAAAATATGCATAGAAAAAGAGATAAACCAGAACGAAAAGATATTTCTTCCGGAACCAGAAAGAAGCAAGAGATCTTTTACGAAAACATTTTTGACCATAGGAATACCTATAGCAATCGCAACAACTACCATAGCAATAATACTTATAACCTCAAATGACAAAAAAACCCAAGGTATAAGAATAATTATACTTGAATAAGAGAATCTTTATATTATCTCCAAAGCGAAAACAATAACATTCAAATTTACTCTTCGTTATATCGAAAGATAAATAATTGTAATTATAGATGCACAGAATTTTGAATCACTTGGAGATTTCTCGTTTTATCTCGACCCTCATATTGGTAAGGTCTGCAAAAATAAAAATTTTCTCACTATTCTGAACATCTATTTTTGTTCTGTATGAAGTTAGGTTGTTCCTGAATTCAACAAAATGATATCCTTCCTGAACCTTCAGATTCACTACGGGTGTCCTATCTACCATCTTTCCATCAAGATATACTTCCGAATCAGGCAAAGAGTTTATAAAAATGTATCCGAAATTCTCTGTATTTTTATTTTTCTCAGTTGGATGAAACATAGACTTAAAATCTTTTTTAGATTGCTCGGGTTTTCTGGAATCCCTGATCTTTTCTGTTTCTTGAGATTTTTCCTCTACCTTCTCATGAACCTGTCTTCTCTCCCCTGGTATCAATGAAACCATTTCTATATTCTGTGAGAGCGGGTTCACATAAGTTTCTTTTTTAGCTTCAGTATTCCTTGTTGAAAAATATAATCTTTTTCTCAAAATATCCGGTAGAATAAGCCCGGCAAGAAAAGATGGTATTGATATAGAAAGAACCAAAATTATTCCTTTAGATAAATTTCTTGTCCGAGAACCAGAATTGATTATATTTCCAGTAGTGATAAAGAGTGATGCTTCTCTTTCAAAGAAAGATCCGAATTCATAGATCTTTTTAGCAATATCCAAGATAAAATCCCTTGGTCTTGAATAGTCCTTTTCTGAAATATCTCTGAAAACACCAGGACACATATATTCAATGACTTTCCCAAGAGCCTTAAGGTCTGATACTATATCTTTTTTTGAATTTCTATCGTAATATCCTGGGGTTATAACATCTTGTGATTTTGCGCAGTCAAGGATCTTGATTTGACCATCAAATCCAATAATTATGTTTGAAGGAGTTATGTCTCCGTTGAATTCTCCTTTGGAGTCAATAAAATCAAGGAATCTCAAAATTTCTGAAGCTATGAAAAGAGCAAGCTGAGGTGGTAATTTGCCCTTCTCCTCAACTATTTCCCTTAAAGTTTTTCCGGGAATGTATTCTCTTACGATATATACATACTCATCGCTCTCAAACATATCATAAACTTCAGGGGTTTTGTATCTTATCTTTGAAAGAAAGAGATATTCTGTTTGAGCCAGATCTTTATTTTTCTTTGGAAATTCTTTCAATACAACATTCTTTGAAATATTTCTATCATATGCAAGGTATGTTTTGGAGAAATTCCCCTCCCAGATCTGAACTTTGTTTTCAAATCTACTCACGTATATAAAGTAATGTTTGCTTTTCTTCTCTTTATATATTCAATTTAAGATCTTTGATATACTTTTTGATGAGTTTTTCCATATACTTTCTGTTAATCTTCGCCATCCGAGCGCATTCCGATATATTTCCCCTACAAATTGAATATAAAGTTTTTACATAATTTTCTTCAAATTCCTCAATCAACTTGTGTTTCAGACTCTTGAAGTCTTGTTCCAGATCAACTTTGAATTTTGAATCTCCTCCAACCAGAATATCTATTTGCAATTCATTTGTTGCCTTCCAGATTTTATAAAATCTTTCAATAAAATTTTTAAGCTCTCTTACATTTCCTGGCCAGCTATAGCCCAAAATCAGTGCAGAATTATCCGACAAAAAACCATAAAGTTTTTCAAACTCCTTCTTATCTTCGCAATTCCTTTCAAGGAAGAAATGAACAAGTGGGAATATATCTTCTTTTCTTTCCCGAAGAGGTGGGATCTTGATTCTTACTTGAGCAAGGCGAAAAAAAAGATCACTTCTGAAATTTCCCCTCTCTATCTCTTCATCTATTTTTCTTGATGTAGCAGATATTATTCTTGTATCAGAGTATAGAACTTTTGTTGAACCTACAGGCCTATACTCTTTCTTCTCAACAAATCTCAAAAGATGTATCTGATCTTGTATAGGAATTTCTCCGATCTCATCTAAAAACAGTGTCCCCAGATTTGCGAGAGAAACGATACCATCTTTACTCTTTTCTGCACCGGTAAAAGCTCCTTTTTCATATCCGAAAATTTCAGACAAAAAAAGATTTTTATCAACTGTTGTGAGATCGCAGATTACAAAATCTTTATTTCTTCTTGGGCTTGCAAGGTGAATCGCTCGCGCAAGCTCCTCTTTGCCAACTCCTGTTTCACCCTCTATAAGTATATTAAGATCTGTTTGAGCAAACTTAAAAGCTCTTGCAAAAATCTCCCTCATAGCTAAACTTTTTCCAACGCAACCAAAAAAATTTTCTTCCGGGAAAATATCAATCACCCTTCTCTCTCCAATCGCCTTAAATACTATTTCAGTCTGCCCCACCCTTATAGTTATTCCATTCTGAGACAGGAATGCAGAAACAATTTTCACACCGTTAAGATATGTCCCATTGGTGCTCTCAAGGTCCTGAATTTTGTAAAGCTTTGACTCATCATCCCATGTTATTCTCGCATGCTCCTTAGATACGGTAGGGTCAGAGAGGCGGATTTCACAAGAAGCTGAACTTCCCATTATCAGATCCCTCGATGATAATCTGAAAACCTTCCCCCTATCAGGTCCCTTTATAACCTCTAACTCACAAAGTTCTATTTCAATAGCCCGCCTTTCTATCCTTATAGTCTTCTCCATAATCTTATTGTAAAACATTTAGAAATGGCTACAGAAGTATCCATAAATTGGTTATCAGAGTAACCAAAATTCAAAAAATATCTCCTGAAATCTATGGCACAGACTTTGCTGTAAATAAGAGGAGGTGAAAAAATATGTTTGAAAGGCTTTTTTTAATTATTTTAATCTTGGTGGCTTTGTTCAGATGTGCAGGATCGGAAACAAAAAAAGAAGTAACATTTAATCAACTTACACAAGACGAACAGACACAAATAGCAAACACCACAGATGATACATTGGGTGATCTATATATAGTGTTTGAAACCGAACTTAACCCAGCACTTATAGAGGCTGATATAAATGAAATCATGACCGCGCGCGCTCCAGCTCTAACTCCAGAAGATGATTCATCAGTAAGCTCACAAGAAGATCCCACAGATGAAATGGAAAAAGAAATAGATCTCTCCAAAACATTGGAACACTCTATGAACACCGAAAGAATAGAGAAAATCAAAAGTCTTGAAAATAACCTTAAAGATATACGCAGGTTAGGGAATGGATATGGAAAACTTGTATTAAGTCTGTTCCAACTCCAGAATCTCGGGAAATGCTTCGAAGACAAAAAAATACAACCCAAAACATGTGAAAAAGTTAGGCAAGGAGAAATCTCTTCCTGCACACTTGAAATAAATGGATGTAGCTTAGATGATAATGGATACTCTGTCTCTGGAATCATATATGTTGATTATGTTACGGCACAATCAGGAACTATATATTACTCTTTGAATCTTACAAATGCGAAGTTTGAGAAGAATGGGAAATATGTCAATTTTTCAGGGAGTATTCTTGGAAAAATCATTCAGGGTGAGTCAGAGCAGGAAATCAAAAACATAAATATAGAAGATACAGAAAGGGGGATAATATTGAGAATTGGAAGTGGTCTTAACAGGGTTGAACTCATGAGCAGTGGAACAGCTAAAGCCAAATCTCAATTCACCAATGTATATTTCAAAAGTGCGACGAAAGAAGTATGGTTTAATACGGACATAGAAGTTAATAGAGATGGGAAGAACTTGAGTATATCTTTCAGCGCTTCCGCTACAAATACATCTGGCGAAAAAGCAGAAGTAAGTGGAGTGCATAATAGGGTAAAGAGTTCCGATCCAAAGATGGTATCACGCGAGGATAGACTCAATGTATCTTTCAGCTCACCTACAACATCTTTCAGTTCATCTACATATAGATACAAATCAGTTAAGCACGAAAAGACCCCAGATGGTAAGACATTTTCTCTTTCTATAACGAATGATGTAAAATCAAATGGGCAAACAATATACTCTTTCTCAAAAGACCTTACAATTGTCAAAAGCACAAATCGTGTGATATCAGGGAAATCTACAATATTAAAGAAGAATGGAGTAAAGCTTGAAATAACATACGATAATATTGAGATGGAAAAAGGATGTAAAAAACCCGTTGGTGGAAAGGTTACGGTTATCCGAACAGCACCAAATGAGGAAAAAACAAAGATAGAGGTAACATTCAAATCAGGATGCGTTTGTGAAGCAGACGTAAAAGTTGAAAAATCAGATAAAATTATCACAACTTCACGCAATATGTGTGAAGCAGGAGAAAAAGCAAAAACTAATATGATGAATAGGATGGGAGGAAATCACGGTATGATGTGAGATAACCATACGAATCAATGGGGGAGAAAAACTCCCCCTACTTTTCCCTCGGAAGCAAAATAAAATATAAAGAAATCACTTACAAATTGAACTCCATTCTTCATAAATCCTCAAGCTGGATTACTCTATGAAAAACTATCTATCTTCCATATCAACGAAAAACACTACAGACTTAAATCTACAAATAATCATACGAGAATGAAAAATGTTAAGGCAACACTCAAGGTTTGTTCGGAATCAATTCACATAACAAAAAAATATGTGAATGTCTGCTTGAACAAAAAGATAACTAACATTTTTGAATCTCTTATATCTTAACTTTTCCGGAAACGAAACTAAATATTGCGGGCATAAGTATCACAGATACAAAAGCTGAAAAGGCTATACCGATTGTGAGAATTTCTCCGAGATCTTTAAGTCCGGGAAAATGTGCTGCAAGCATAGAACCAAATCCGACAATTGTAGTAATAGCTGCGATAAAGATAGCAGTTCCAGTTCCTGCTATAGCTTTCTTGATATCTTTCTCTTCAATCAATCTATGGACTATATGAACACCATAATCAACTCCAACTCCAAGTAGCAGAGCATAGGCTCCCATATTTATATAATGTATTTTCACACCAAGAAGCGAAGCGATACCAGATGAGATAATCAGAGAAGACATAACAGGAATCAGAGATAAAACAGTCTGGGATAACTTTCTGAATCCTAAAAATACTATGAACGAGACAATAAAGGCAGATAGTATTAATGATCTGAGGAAATCTTTTTTGACCCTATCAGTAACATTAAGGAATATCGAAATTATGCTGAAAGACTTTGGATCTATTTGTTCCATTTCTTTTTTTATCTGACGCATATAGTTTTCATCTTCCCATATGGCTCTTTTTGGATAAGCGAAAACCATGAAAGAGCCATCTTTTCCAACAAATGCATTCTTTATATCCCTTGGTATGTCATTTATGTCAAAACCTCTGCTTTGAGAAGCGAGCTTTAAATCATTCAGCATTTCTGATACCGAATCTAAATTAACAACCTGAAGTGTAGTCATATCAATATAAGTTCTTTGTGATATATTCTGTATAATGTTATCCACCATATCTTTGAGTTTTCTTGCTTCATTCTCACCTTGAAAAGTTCCTGAAAGCACAGAAAGTTCTATCATAGCAGATGCTACTTCTCTTAAGGATTCAAAGACTTCTGAAACATGCTTTGAATCTGCAACATATGGTAAATTTGGTTTCTTACCAAGATTTATATCCTTCACAACATTATAAATAGAGCGAACATATGGAATCTTCTCCTGAATATCTTGAGGATAAAAAATCCTTATTGATTCAACAGATTTGACAGTTGAAGATGATTCTATTTTTTTTATGTTCTCGTCAAGTTCATTAAGATTTTCAAAAACGAAAACTGTATAGTCTTTTGGTCTTCCAAACTCTTTTATTATCAAATCCTCAGCATGAATAGCTGGTAAATCTGGTAGAATCTTTCTCAAATTGTATTCAAACCCAAATTTAGAAATCAAACCAAATATACCAAGAAAAATGAGAACGGAATAAATAATGAGGAAAGGAAATCTCATTTTGGAAACAAGGTCTGAGACAAATCTCAGTGGTAGATCTAACGTTATAACCTTTTCTTTTACAAGCATTTTTCTCAAGAGTATTATAAGAGAAGAAGTAAAGAAAAGCGATGTTATAAGATATATGATAATTCCACTTCCTGCTATAACACCAAGAATTTTTGTTCCTGTTATTTCACTTATGGTTACGGAGAGAAAAGCAGCAGATGTAGTTATAGCTCCAACAAACATCGGAGGGATAACTTTCTTCAGAGTTAATCTCATAGCTTGCTTTGGTTCTTCTCCTTCCTGGATGAATTCTTTCCATCTTGAAAAAACATATGCCTGAAAATCTACTCCAAGACCAATTAGAAAAGCTCCAAAAAGAGCGCTTATAACTGTTATATACCCATAAACGAGCATGAGAAAACCAAATGAGAGAGCCAAACCAACACCCAGAGCCGACGCTATTACAATCATACCCCCTAAACCTCTGAAAACCAAGAGAAACACAATAACCCCGAGTATCCCAGATATAAGCGTGGTGGTCTTCATATCTCTTATCGTAACCAACCTCTGCTCCTCAAGAGCGATATATGTCCCCCCAAGATAAACATTAGGACAAGACTTCAGATTACCTTTGATATCAACAAGTTTTCTATATATCAATTTATTGAAGTTGTAGTCATCAGATGGTCTGACAGGTATTGCGAACACAGCTATCGTATCAAGATCCTTTGAGATCATAAACTCATGGTCAATATCATACTCATTGGTGCTATTTGAAGCAGAACCGACAAGAAAAGCTTTACGGAAAAGGCTTCTGTATTTCTCCTGATCAATGTAGCCAGTTCGAAAATATTCATCTATAGCGCTCAACCAATCTCTTAAATTTGTAATTGATTTGACAAACTCTTCTTCATCTCCTACATCTTCTCTCTGGAGGATTTCTCTTTCCATAATTCCTGACCAAGTCTTAACAAAGTGCAGGAAATCAAGGTCGTCAAACAAGCTTGCAAACTCTTTCTCACGCCTTCTCAAAAAATCTTCAAGCTCTTCAAGATTATCTCTTTCCACGAAAAACAAAGCATGCTGCTTCAAAAAATCTATAGGAATCTTACCCCTGACAGATTTTATCTCCTCTAAAGCTTCAAGATTATTCTGAACTTCCTCCGCACATTTTTTAAGTTCAGATAAATTTTCAGACTGTATTACAAAAAAGACCATATCTACACCACCATATTTTTCCGAGACCTCCTTGTATCTAACAACCTGTGGATGATTTGGAGGAAGCTCATCAAAAAATGATAGCTTTATCACCATTTTCTTAGCTGACAAAGCTGAAACAACCGCAAGAAATATGAACAAAGGGACAAACAACCAATAAAACTTTAAAGGTAATTCAGATATAATGCCTATTATTCTATTCCCAAGATTTTCTTTTGAATTCATAGAATTACGATAATAATTTATCAGTCATTTTATATGAAAATTCAACAGATTAAAAATTATGCTTTACAGAATTACCGCATTACTAAAACAGATATTTAATACAAGTTTAAAAAATAAGTGGCTGAAAGAAGCAAAAGAATAGGGAGAACAAAACCGAAATTTATATGAGTTAGGCAGAAAAAACGATAAATGAAGCAAGGGAAAAATATTCTATCCTTACTACCACTAGTGATAATTTCAATTTTACTATCATGCGCTGGCAGGAAAGCTCCACCCTGGACAATTCAAGATATCACAATAGAACAAGGTAAAATAGATAAAGGATATGTGACAGAATCTGTTGGACTTAAACCTTCCGAGAGCTTAGCTCAACTAAAATGTATGACTCAAGGAAAAATAAAGCTACAAAACGTGGTAAGAGGTAAAATAGAAGAAAAATTCAAAGAATTTCTGAACTACACAAAAAATATAGAACCATACAGGGAAAAGGTAAAAATATTCCGCGAGATGATGGTTGAGATCTCAAAGGAAATAATAAAAAAGTTATCCGATAAAATAGAACAAGAGGGAATACACATTGATAAAGAAAACTATGTGCTTTTCTGCAGAATGTCATTGAAATTTGATGAAGAGTTTTATAGGGTCTTGAACGAAACAAGTCTTGACATAATGAAATCAAATTATTACAGAACTATTTACGACGAGGAAGCACCACAAAAGTTGTCTGAGTACATAGAAGAAAACATAAGAAAAATAAAAGGGGGTAAAAAATAAAAAGGAACTCAGACAAATTAAAGGAGAGAAAGGCATCAAAGAAAAAGCATTAAAGAAAATAAGATAAAGAAAGTGCAAGGATATAGGACAAAGAGAAATCTGCGTTAAATATAAACGCTCCACCAACATACCACATTGGCCAGAATTCTTTCGGATAGAAATCCGGAGATTCTTCTACCCTACTTGGTTTTGGTTCATCAAGACCCTTGAACATCAATAAGGCACGGGGAAAAGAAATAAAAGATAAAAGAATTGGATACTCCCGAGTTAAAAAAGCAATAACAATAACAAAAAGATATGGGACGAGAACGAGAATCTTACAAAGCTTTTTAGTTTTTTGTTCCCCCAAAATCACTGGTAAAGTTCTGGCCCCTTTTTCCTTATCTTGATCTATTTTGTCAAGGTGTTTCCCAAAGAGAACCAAGGAAGAGGTTATTCCATAAGGAACAGACGCTAAAAAAGCTTTGAAATCGAAACTGCCTGTTATTACGAAGAAGCTTCCGCATATCATGATTGGTCCCCAGACCAGGAAAACAATTAGTTCTCCAAGCCCAATATATTTGAAGCGAAATGGAGGACCGGAATATGAGAAAAGAGCAATAAAACCTAAAAGAGCGAGGATTAAAACCCATATACCTCTTTGAAGGAAAAGATAAAAACCACATAAAAAAGCCAAGAATACCAGAACTAATCCAAGAAGTATGGTTCTTCTTTCCCCGAGAGCAAAAACAGGATGGACACCATAAACATTTCTAAAATAATCAGGAGAATCAACTTTATTTTTGTAATCCCAAAAGTCGTTTATGACATTGCTTGAAGCATGCGCTAGGAGAAGACCGGCTGTATTGATAAGAAAAAGATCCAAGTTAAAACTTCCGAAAATACTAGAAAGCAAACCACCAATAACAGCAGAAAAAAGAGTTATTGGCAAAGATACTAACCTTATTAATCCCAAAATCCTATTTTTCTCAAAACCCGAACTTACTTTCAAAAAATTGCTCCAAAACTTTGCCTCAATAATACCAAAACGGGAATAAAGCATATTATCATTTGTGATTTTAAAAGAAAAGGCTTGCGAAATATAAGAAGCTGAAAGTTCCCAATGTGGAGACAAATATCAATCATAGAGATTTCAGTATTCTTCAAATTCTGGATAGAATGTAAATAGCCCAAGGGAGAAATCAAAAGTTCTAATTTGGTCGTCCTTTTTCTTCAAAATTGGGATACCAAATGAGAATCTCAGTGGTCCAAATGGAGAAATCCATCTTAACTCAAATCCGGAGGAGACTCTGAAATCAAGTGGATTAATGAAATCTTGTTCTCTGAAAACTTGACCTATATCAACAAATGGGACAAAAAATAAACCTATTGTTTTTGATATTGGTAAAACAAGGTCAAGATTTGATATGAACATCTTATTTCCACCAAGAATTATGCTCTTGAATGAATTATTCTGTTCATAGCTTTGTCGTGGTCCGAGAGTAAAGTAGTCAAACCCTCTTACGGTATATATTCCTCCAGCGAAAAATCTTTCTGGATATGGTAGGAAGCGAGATGATGTAAGACCAAAACCAACACCAAATCTGAATGAAGGAGAAAAAACAGTTCCAAGAACACCAGTAGGTATGTAGAAAGATGTTATATTTCCGAACTTCACAAAATACATATCACCACCAAAGGCTCCACCTATTTTTGTCCAAAAAGTGATATATCTACCAGCTGATGGAGAAAGAACATTATTGCGTGTATCGTTTATAACTTCAATGCGTAAGAATCTGGATTGACTTCTTGAAAAGCCAGCACCAGGATCATCTTGGTAAAGGGGTATACGCTCACCACTCCTGCTATAAACATCTATAACCTCAAAACCCGGATACAAAACGACCTTCGTTCTTCTTGACAAAAACAGACCAAAATTTGGTTTTGCACCAAGAGTTCTCTTTATAAAAGGTAGGAAAAAGCTCTGATAACTGAAAAGATTTAAACCTGCGATATAATCTGTATCAAATATATGTTCATCACGTAGATAGAAGTTGAAAAATGCGATTCCACCACCAAAAAGAACATAGAAACCAAGGTTTTGCCCGAGCCCCCTAAAATTCGCTATGTTCCCCTGAAACATAAGAAAAAGTGATTGAGATACGTTTCCGGCTTGAGGAGAAAAGCCTCCTCCAAGAGATACTGCGCCTATCCTTCCTTCCTTTACATTCACATTTATATCTGCAGAATTACCTTGGAAAAAATATGGGTTGATCTCTACATTCTCAAAATAACCACTTCTCATAAGACGAACATAAGAGTCAAAAAGCATAGTTCTACCAAAAACTTCTCCCTCCAAAAGAGAGATATCACGCCTTATTACAAAATCCCGAGTTCTTGAGTTCCCCGTTATGTTTATCTTCCTAACGTAATACATACCGCTCCTTTCTATCTTAAAATCCACCGATACATAACCTGGTTCATCAGATTTTGATATAGAAGGAACAACCATGGTCTGAGCAAATCCGACATCCTGATAAAGAGATGAGAGCCATTCTATATCCTCAAGAATCTTCTTGCGGGAAGAGAAATCACCTTCCTTTGTTTTAAGATTAGCAAAGATCTGATCCTTCGGGAAAATTATATCGCCATACAAACCAATGCTTCTGACCTTATATCTTATTCCTTCGGATACCTTGTATATCAAGATAGCTTCTCTCTTGATTGGATTGAAAAGAACAACAGGGCTTTCAGAAATTATATCTAAAAAACCGTTATCAAGATAGATAATTTTCAACTTTGAAGTATCTCTTTGAACTTTTAGCACATCAAATTTTGATTCTCCTCCGATATCTCTGAGAATACCTTTTTCTTTAGACTCAAATTCTTTTTTTATTTCCTGTTCCGTCAAAGCTTCCGCACCACTTATCAGAATTCTCCTGATAGAAAACTTCTGCCCTTCCTTTATCTTTATTGTTAAATTAACTCTGTTTTCAGCTTCTATTCTCTGAACATCTGAAGTAATATCAACAAGGATAAAACCTTCCTTTACATATTGTTCTTTTATTTTTTCAATCTGATTCAATATCTTCTGTTCATCAAAAAAATCACCTTTTTTTAGGAATAGAGCATTTTTTAGCGTTTCCTCTTCAAGCTCATCTCTGCCTTCAATTTTTATATCAGATATTATAGGTTTCTCTTTAAACTTAAATGTGAGAATACCCTCGTCAAAAACTACATCTATATCTTCAAAAAAATCAAGCTTGAAAAGCCTTTCAATATCCTTTCTTATTTTTATGCTATCTATTTGTTCTCCGACTTGTGTCATTATGACAGAAACAACATACTCCTGACTGACCCTTTCAAGACCCTCTATTCTTATTTCCCTTATGACCTCCTGGTTCGATGCATACAAGATTTTACCGAACGAGAGAAAAAGAATAGTTGCTAATAGTATAACGCGCATCTTCTTGAAGATTAATCGGAGTGTTTTCAAATATACAGAATTCAGCTTACCTTTGAGCAAATTTCAAGGCACCATATGCTCCAGAAAACTCCCCAAGCTTTGCAGAAAGAATATGAAGGCCAGAATATATAGGCTTTATCAGAAAGACTTTAATGAACTCATCTATAAAATCATAGACATGGGGGAAGTGATGTATGATACCTCCAGATATAACTATAGCATTTGGGTTGAAGATGTGAGAGAGTATTTGAATAACCTTTGATGTATAAAAGGCAAACTTTTTTAGCGATTGTATTGCATATTCTTCACCTTGATTCGCTCTTTTGACTATTTCTTCAGAAGATAAATCTTTATCTGTAATTTCTTTGTAGTATCTTGAAATAGCTCTTGAAGAGACATATTCTTCAACACACCCATATCTTCCGCAAGAGCAAACACGTGAAGCATCTTCAGTAAGAGGAATATGGCCAATTTCCATCGAAATTCCATTGGAACCCAAGAAAGGTTTCCCGTCTATAACCAATCCCCCTCCAAGACCTGTTCCCAAGGTTAAACACACGACAATCCCCTTTTTCATCCACTTTCTTGCAGATCCGAAATGAACTTCTCCGTATGCAGCTAATGTTGCGTCGTTAGCGACATAAGTCTTTTTTCCCCTGATACAAATAAATTTACCATTTATATATGGTATATTTGGTGATTCGTGAATAAAACCTTTGAGATCAACAAATCCAGCAACCGCTATGCCTACAGAAGTGTAATTTTTTGAAATATCTCTCAAAACCTTCATCAGATCATCAAAGTTCCCCGGGTTTTTTATTTTGAACTTCCTCTTACGATAATCAACAGCCTTTATATAAGAGCCTCCTATATCTATTCCAAGAGCCATTCAGTAAAATATATCTTGACTTACAATTTTCTTCAAATGTTCTGGTTTTTTGTAGCCCAAAAGAATGCTTTGCAAAATTTTTCTTCATGCAATATCCTTTTGCTGAAAAATATGATGCATCAGACTATATAATTTTGAACTCAAACATAAATCCTTTTGGAACATCTCCGTTAGCACTCAAAGCTATATCAGAAAACCTATCAAAAATCAACATGTATCCATCAAGAGAGGAACACGAGAAAGTGAAAAATCAGATTGTTACAAAGATGAAAAGAGAATATATAAATGTAAATGAAAAACAAATCGTTCTAGGAAATGGTTCTGATGAGGTCATAGAATTTTTCATAAAATTTGGTATCCGAAAATTCAAAAGGCCAAAGGTAATAGTTGGAGATAAAACTTTTGCTTTCTACGAATATTGTGCCAGAAGCTATGGACTTGATGTCATAAAAGTTCCGCTAAAGAATTTTGGATACGATACAGAAAAGATAATTGAAACAGCAAAGAAAAACAGTCCATGTCTCATTATGATATGTAATCCCATAAATCCAACTGGTAAGATAATTCCAAAAAAAGAGCTTGAAGATTTTATAAATGAAATTCCTCAGGATTCTTTCCTTCTATCAGACGAAGCATACTTTGAATTTGCATTCTATTTGAACTGTAAAGATTGGAGAGGAGATGATTACAGAAGCGCTCTACAGCTCAATATAAAAAGACCTGTCTTTATATCAAGAACATTTTCAAAGGCTTATGGACTTGCCGGATTAAGACTTGGGTATCTAATATGTGATTTTTCAGATGAGATAGAACGTCATATAAGTCCACCATTTAATGTAAATTATCTTGCAATAAAGGCAGGGGAAAAAGCAATTCTTGATATAGACTTTCTACAAAAAACAGTTGAAAATAACTACAATGGCTTGAGGATTCTTGAATCTATAGAAGGGGCCATACCATCCTGGGCAAACTTTGTACTTATAAAAGTAAAGAAAAAAGATATATATAACGAGTTAAAAAACAACAGGATATTGGTTAGGAATATGGAACAATACGGATTTGAAGGTTTCATAAGAGTAAGCGTAGGCAAGATAGAAGAGATAGAAATATTCCAAAAAATTTTCCGAAAAATATTAAACCAATAGATTGAATTGCTAACTATTTATAGTTTGAAAGATAATAATGATGAAGAAAAAAAATAAAAAGAAGGAAGTAAAAAGTCAGAATAAAGAGAAAAAAGAAGCGAAGATTAAAAACACCAACGGTAAAATAGAGAGCGCAATAGATAATGTTCTTTCAGAAAAACTTAAGATCAAAAAGAGTATAGAGCCCCAGAAAAAAGGAATCAATCATATAAAAGAAAACCTTTCAAAAACTCCATTTGCTTACCTTCTAAAAGAGGTATCAAAATATCCTCTGCTGACGCCTGAAGAAGAAAAGAAGCTAGCTACAAGGTTCAAAAAATATGGAGATCGTGAAGCGGCAAAAAGGTTAGTGCTTGCAAACCTAAGATTTGTCATAAAAATAGCTTTGGATTACAAAAACTGGGGAGTCCCAGTTGAAGATCTCGTTTCTGAGGGAATAGTCGGCCTCCTGAATGCTATGAAAAAATTTGACCCGAGCAAAGGAGTTAAATTCATCTCTTACGCTTCATACTGGATTAAGGCTTTCATACACAACTATATTCTTTCTAATTTCTCAATAATAAAGCTCGGGACAACTCAAGATGAAAGAAAAATATTCGCTAACATATTCAAAATAAGAGAGGAAACATATGCAGAGGATGTAAAAGAACAAGGTAAAAAGCTCGGCGTTGATGAAGAAAAAATAAAACTTATGTCATCCCGCGTAAGGTCAAGAGATATATCTTTGGAAAACCCACAAGATGAAGAAGGGAGCCTGAAACTCGCTGACATTTTAAAAGCAGACGAAAGTTACGAGCCTATAACAAGAGTTGAATTAGAGGATTCAAGAGATTTCATTCAGTCCCGCCTTAATGATGCTTTCTTACACCTCACATCTCAAGAAAGACAAGTAATACAGCAAAGATATCTTAACCCAAGACCTAAAACTTTGAAAGAGCTATCGGATGAGCTAAAGATATCAAAAGAGAGAATAAGACAGGTTGAAAAAAGAGCATTTCAGAAGTTAAGAACTATCCTTTCAAAATACGCTAAAACCTTTAGAATAGATATGCTTAAAGATAAAGTAAGGAGAAAGAGAAGAACGAAAGAAGAAATGGAACTTGCGAGAATGATTCAAGGAGAAATTAAGCAGAAAAAAAAGAGAAGAAGAAAGACCCTAACAAAAGTAGAACCAACAACAACAGAATTCTTTGACATCAAAGATAAAATGATAGAGTAAATAAGATGAAGTTTTGTCGCTGTCCAAAAGCACAAAACTTTGACGGCTGACCTTTGCGTATTGAAAAGTTATCTTTGATACATCCTGTTTCTAAGGCAATATACTATAGGCTCTGGTGTCCTGCTCCAACACCAACTACATACCTAACTTCACAAAATACTTTAATAATTTTTGATGACCTGACCGATGTAAGAAGAAACCTTTTCACCTTATCAAAATCTGAATGTCAGACTCTAGGTTCTCTATAACCACAAAATAATATATAAAGTCATATTTGTTTTCAGATTCAGAGTCAGGAAAAAGATTTTTAAACTATAGTTTTGGTTCCTGGGGACAATTGAACTACTCCATCTTATATAAGATGGAGCTTCCTGCTTCAACAAGGCTATAAGCCTCTCCACAGTTCGGGTAGTTCCTACCCTACCATCATTGACAACCCTTTGGTTATCAGGGTTACATATAATATCCGAAACTGACTTCTTGTCAAGTATTTGTAACTCATCTCCACCCTGTAGAGGATTGAGACCTCTTGCTAAATTTATGTTAAAGATGAAAAACTAATTCCATCAGTTATCTTGAAGCGAAAAGGTCAAAACCTACAGATATAGAGAGAATATATCCTCCAACTGGCCCGATGTGAGCAGAAAATGAAGGTAAGACGAAACCAACAAGTCTCAAGGGGACTATATATGTTCCGATCTTCAGACTAGTAGAGAGCATAAGGTGAGCATAGTTTTTATTCTTAAAGATTAAAGATGGACCAAGTATCCCACCAAGAGAAGCTGAGAAATTCTCTGAATCAAACCTTAGTCCTAAATCAGCTCCTAGGGAAAAGATATCTAAAGATGGATAAAAATTAAAGATAGCTCCTGCGTAAAAAGAATCATATTCAGACATACCAAGACCAAATGAAAAAGATGCAGAATTCTTCTTGCCGTATGCTAAATCTTGGTAAGGGATTGCGATTCCTCCTGAGCCATTTAGATAGAACTTATAGGATAGAACAATCAATAATAGAAACATAATTTATGGTGGGGAGGAAGGGATTTGAACCCCTGTAGGCGCTAGGGCCACCCGGTTTACAGCCGGGCCCGATTGACCGCTCCGGCACCTCCCCTACGCGGTAGCCATAAATCTCTCAAGTTCTTCGTCCTCTATCTCAAAATTAGACCAGACTTTATTTACATCGTCATGTTCATCAAGTGCTTCCATAAGCTTTAGAGCACTCTCAGCAACCTTTCCAGAAACCTTGACTGTGTTCTTTGGTATATAAGTCACCTCTGCGGACTCACATACGAAACCAGAATCTTTTAACTTGTTTTTGAGCTCATCAAAATTTTTCGGTTCGCATATCACATATACATTATCCTTATCTTCGTTTATATCTTCTGCTCCATACTCTATAGCGAAATCTGCAAGCTGATTTTTCTTTTCTCCTAATTGAGCTTTTTGGAATGTCAAAACTCCTCTCATCTCAAACATCCATGAAACCGCTCCAGCCTCCGCTAGAGTTCCACCATACTTTGAGAATATCGCCCTTATCTGCGATGAGGTCCTATTCCTATTATCAGTTATAGCTGAAACATAAAGCGCAACACCCCCCGGACCATATCCCTCAAAAAGTATCTCTTCAACATTTTCTGCCTCTGTTCCACCAACTGCTTTTTTAATGGCTCTCTCCACATTATCTTTTGGCATATTGAATTCTTTTGCCATTTCTATCGCAAGTCTCAGCCGAGGGTTATTATCCGGATTTGGCCCCCCTTGTTTAGCTGCAACATATATCTCTCTCATAATCTTTGTAAAAATCTTTCCCCTCTTTTGATCCTGCGCAGCCTTCTTGTGCTTTATATTATGCCATTTTGAATGACCAGCCATAATCTAAATTTATATATTCTATACAAAAAAAATACTTCATCCAGAAAATCCGAAATTTTTTAATCAAAACAATAACATAAATCAAAACAATAATTCAATCACTGAAATCTGGGAAAAATAGCAGAAAAACTATACACCAGAAGGTAATAAAACCTTAAAACTCGTTCCCCTTCCCAACTGTGATTTGACATCTATATGCCCCCCATGAAGCTGAATTATCTTTTTCACAACACTTAGACCAAGACCAGTTCCCTGTGTCTTTGTTGTATAGAAAGGAATGAATATCTTCTGCAATTTATCTTCGGGGATTCCACAACCGGTGTCTTCAAATTCACAAACGATATATTTTCCTTCGTCATAAGTTCTCACATATATTTCCCTTTTTTGTGATTTCTCTAAACTTTCTACACCATTCAAAATTATGTTGTAAAAACACCTTTTAAGCAAAAAGTCATCAGCTTCAACAAAAAGATTTTCAGAATCGTATGACCTATATATTTCAAAATCATAACTGAAGATTTCCTTTAACTCCGAAATCTCCTTTATGCAATCCTCAAGAATTGCTTCAATATTTACCCTTTTCCTAATTCCAAGATTTTGCTCCTTAACAAATATACTGGTGTTTGATATTATAGAATCTATCCTATTCATAATAGACCTTATAACTTTCATATCCTTACTCTCTTCCAAGTTAAGCGAGAGTATTTTTGACTTCAGAGCAAAGAAAGGATTTTTTATCTCATGCGTTATGAAAGATGCCATATCTACCATACCTCTGAACTTCTCTTCAAGTAGTAAGTCAGATAGCAAATCTCTAATAGTATCCCCAGATAACCTAAGGCTTATCAGACCATCGGAAAAACTAATTTCAACTTCATCCTTCTTTGAGTCATCAATCTCTATTTTGAAATTATCCTTTGATACTACCTTAAAACTCATCAAAAAAAATTTTATTCACTTTCAATAGCAACTGCAAGAGTAATCCCGCTGCCATTTTTAGACCTAGTTTTTTGCTTTTCAACTAATAGTTTCCCATTTTTAGCACAAAACAAAGCGCAAGCTTCCGAAACAGATGGTATCCCAAGATATTTCCTTGCTTGTTCAGATGGATTCTTCACCTCTATTGAGCTAAGTTTATGCTTCTCAACGAAAAAGACATCAACACCTAATATATTCCTAGCCATATCTGAAAATTTCCTGAACTCCTCATCTTCTTTCTTCACATCAACTGTTGATATAGTCTTTATAGATTTCAAAGAAAGTCGATGAGAATCAAAAATTCCGACCAGAAAATCGTATATCTCTTTTGATTCAACACCCTTATCAAAACCAATCCCCACATGAAGAACGCGAGGATTATAAAAAACTGTAGGAACTTTGAAAATATCTTTTGAAACAAATCTATGCGATATGAAAAGACAAGCTTTAAATTCATTCTGATTCTGAAGGAATTCTTCAAGATTTGAAAAGTAAGAGAAATTCTCCTGAGGATAAAAGATTTTTTCTCCTGATTCCTGAACTATTGCAACCTTATCATGATTCACAACAGATGAAGAAACCTTAACCAGTGTATCGTGATCAGCGGTAATCTTCCACCCAAATTCTCTCCCAAGTATATCAACAGGTATAGTTCCTATTGAATCCGATGCTGTTGTTATTACTGGAGTTGCGTTTAGGATCTTGGCAATTTCTCTGCATAACTCATTTGCCCCACCAACATGTCCGGAAATCACACTTATGACAAATTTTCCAGCTTCATCTATACACAAAACTGCTGGATCTTGATCTTTACTTTTGAGTTTAGAAGCTATGAGCCTTATAAGAGCTCCCAAAGATATAACAGCAATAATGCCATCGTACTTATCAAAAATATCAGATATCAGCTCTTTTACATTTTCAAATGATGTAGCTCCTTCAACATCTGATGCAAACCTCTTGGGCACGAATACCGAAACTTTATCAACAAAATCAATGTTTTTTGCAATTGAAGAGATTATTTTCACCCCACCGCGAGTTATAGACAAAAGAGCTACACCATTTTTAAATATATTCCTCAGAAGTTCCCGTCTTTCCATCAGCTTTTCCTTCTCTTCATAACAATATCAGAATAACTTTTTGAATAAACGAAAGATCTTTTACCTTTTACTTCAAAAGCCTTTGAAATTATAAAGAGAGCCTGAGAACTTATTCCTTCTTCCCTTACTTTTGAAGCTATATCAGAAAGCTTACCATAAATTATCTTCTGATCTTTCCAACTGACCTTATAGCAAACAGCACAAGGAAAATCCGGGGGGAACGAAGAATCAATAAGATCCTTAACTATCTTCTCGACAAAAGAAGCAGAAAGAAAAAATATAATGGTCGGTTTTTGTTTCATAAATTCCTTTATATCTTCCGGAACTGGTGTTTTTCCAGGATAACGAGTTATGACAATTGTTTGAGTAACTTCAGGTATAGTGTATTCTATCTTCAAAGCTGAAGCAGCAGCAATAAAAGATGAAACTCCTGGAACAATTTCAAAATCAATACCCTCCTTTTCCAACAAGTCAAAATACTCTTTTGTTGAACCGAATATACATGGATCCCCATCGTGAGCTCGCACAACAATTTTTCCCTGATTAAATCTCTCCTTCATCAGATTTACTATCTCCTCGACAGTCATACCATGAGAATCTATCTTCTCAGCACGAGGAAACATATCAAGCATTTCCTTATTCATCAATGAACCTGTATATATGATGACATCTGCTGAACTCATTATCTTTTGTGCCCTAACCGTCATAAGCTCCGGATCTCCTGGTCCAACACCGACAAAATATATCTTCCCAAACATAAATCAGATTATTATAGCAGTTTATTTTTGAAATTTATGAATTTTAAATAGGTCTTCAAAAATCCCATAAGCTCGAAAAATCATTCCTAACCATCGGTATCAAAACTCCCTATACTATACCAAGCAGACCATTTGGTTTCCTACGTAGTTCTCTTTTGGCAATTTTCAATTCAGTTTGATAATGCCACCAAAAACCATATTTTTTCATTTTCTTGCAATTTATAACTAATGTTGAGCTTATGTTTGAAAGGATAGCTGAAGGATTCTTACAGCAAGACAAACTATCGTTGGCAAAAGCAATAAGCTTTGTAGAAAGAAATCCAGATAAAGCATATGAACTTATAACAGTTCTGTCCCAGAAGACAAATAGAAACCTTTTAGATGAGAAAACTCACATTATTGGTATAACAGGTCCCCCGGGTGTTGGCAAGAGCACGATATTATCGCAGATAATACAGAGAACAAACTGCGGGGTTATACTATGCGATCCATCATCTCAAGAAGGAGGAGCAATACTTGGAGATAGGATAAGGATGGGAGGAGTACAATCAAAAGAGAAAGTCTTCATAAGGAGTCTTGGCACAAGAGGGGAACTTGGTGGGATATCTCTGAACACAGGAGACATAATAAATCTATATATACTTTTTGGAATGGAGAAAATAATAGTTGAAACTGTGGGAGTTGGACAGATAGAAACAGAAATATACAAAATCGCCGACACCGTGATACTTGTAGTTTCTCCAGAGAGTGGAGACGAAATCCAATTTATGAAAAGTGGGATATATGAAGTTGCGGATATAATAGTTATAAACAAGGCAGATAGACCTGCAGCTGACAAGATATATAACGAAATAAAAACGGCAGTTAATCTTGCCAAAACTGTTTTATCTAATCTATCAAAGAAGCAAGAGTGGGATATTCCAATATTGAAGGTTGTAGCAAAAACAGGGGAAGGAATAGATGAAATGATGAACTATGCAGAAAAGCACAAAGATTTTCTGAAGTCAAAGGGAATTCTCACAGAGAGGAGGAAAAAAAGATTAGAAAGAGATTTTATTAGTGCAATAGCTAGGGATCTTATAAATAAAATAAAATCAAGCAAAATATATGATGAGAAACTAAAAGAAATGCTTGACGGTAAAAAAGATCCATATTCAGCAGCAAGATCAATAGTTCAAAAACTTACAGAGAGCATAAACCAAATATGAGAAAACGAAATCTAAGCTTGATATCATTTATGCAAAAACCTTATTGTAATAAAGTGTAGGAGTAATTTGTTGATTTATTATTTTTATCTTTATGAATAACATAACAAAATATTCACATCAATTAGATTTTATTAAAATTAAATTTAGTGCTATATTTCGGAAAAACAGTAAAAAAACTAATGATGATAACCATTTATAACTTACTGGTTATTCCTCTTGTATACGCCCAAAATGAAATAAATCTAAAGAAAATTACCGAAGATATAAAACAAAATATCGATAATATAAACTTAATAATACTTGGAATAAAAAAAAGCCTTGAAGAGAGGACAGAAGAAATCAAAAATTTCAAGGAAAGCATAACTAAAACAGATGCAGCTATAAAATCAATATCCGAAAGGGTGAAAGAGCTTGAGGAAAAAACAAAGGACAATATGGAGAGAATAAGAGAGTATGAAAGAAAAATAGAAGAAAGCCGAAGACAAATACAAACCAACCTCATGATAATAAAAACTTTAGGAATATTAGCCGTACTTTCCACATTCATCTCAATAATAGCACTTATAAGAGCAGAAAAAAAGAGGAGATCAAGAACACTCAGATTTTAAATGAATACGAAAAAAATCAGGATATTTCTTGGAGAAAAAAACGATAGTAAGAGAATATTTGAGACAATACGAATGGCACTAGGAATAACTCTGAAGGGAAATATAGTTGAACTTTATATCTCAAAAGATGTAAAAATTGATGAACTTGAAAAAGAAAAAAGAGAAGAAATAGATGAATTCCTGCAAGCTCTCACATATATGGGAGGGAAATATGAATTTGTAGAAAACATAAAAAGTATTATAAACCAAAAAGTCATTGAAAAGGGAATTCATGATATATTGGTCTTGTAAATCAGGGAATCAAGCGGATTCAAAATCTGTAATAAAATTACAAAAAAGCAAATAAATGATGCAATCTAAATAATAAAAATGATATGCTTACGAAGGAAGAAATAAAAAGGAAGATCGAAGAGGAATTGGTAAGTTGGCATTATGACGAATCTTCAAAATACATAAAAAGAGAGATAAAAACGAAAAACTTTAAAGAAACAATGTTAATTTTGGGACTAATAGGTGGGCTTTCGGAAGCGCATTTTCATCATCCAGATGTAGAGTTCAGCTATAACAGAATACTCATAAAACTCAAAACGCATTCAGAAAACGCAATAACTCAAAAAGATATAGAATTAGCAAAAGACATAGAAAAACATATAACATCAATACTTGAAAGAGATAAAAAGTAGAAATCAGAACTTCTTTGAAAGTATTGTTAGAGAGTTCAAGACAACAAGGATTGAGCTAAAAGACATAGATAAAGCAGCAAGCATGGGGTTTATGTAAAGTTTAGTAAAAATTCCCGCAGCAATTGGAATGAGAACTATGTTGTAAATAAAGGCCCAAAAAAGGTTCATCTTTATAACTTTCACAACGTAATCTGAAATCTTGAAAAGCAATGGTATATGCTTCAGAGATTGCACAACTACATCAGCTGCCATCTTTGATATATCAGATGCAGAACCAACTGCTATTCCTACATCAGCTAAAGAGAGAACTGGGGCATCATTTATTCCATCTCCTATCATAGCAACTTTTCCTTTCTCCTTTCTTATCTTCTCCAAAACTTCAATCTTCTCATCTGGGAGCAGACCAGAAAAAACTTTATCTATTTTCAATTTCTCTCCAATATTAGATTCAGAAGTATCTCCAGTTAAGATATATAGGTTTTTCTTCCTTTCTTTCAGAAAGTTGACGACCTCAAAAGAATTTTGATCAAGTTCTTCTTCAAGTAATACCATCCCAACAAATTTTTTTTGCAAAAAAACGAAAATCTCCAAAAGACCTTTATGACGCTCAATTTTTGGGACTTCAAGTGAAAAATCTTTCAAAATTTTCTCATTTCCCACAATAACTTCTATTCCATCAACTTTTGCATAAACACCCTTACCTTTAAGTGAAAAGAAGTTTTCGGGAGCTTTTATACTAACATCATGAGCATATTCAAGAATTGATCTGGCTATGATATGTTCTGAAAAGCATTCAGAACTCGCTAAAAGTTCAAGAAACTTTTCTTTGCTATATGAATTATCAAATATCAATATATCTTTTACCTTCATTTTGCCTCTGGTAAGAGTTCCTGTCTTATCAAAAATCACATTTTTCAGATGAGAAATGTTTTCAAAAACAGAAGCATTTTTTACTATTATACCATATTTTGAAGACTTACCAAGTGCAGAAACCAGAGCTGTGGGCGTAGCAAGACCAAGAGCACATGGACAAGAAACAACCAGAACAGATATAGCACGCTCAATGGCAAATGCAAAATCATAAAAAAACCAAAAAGAAAATGCTAAAACAGAAATAAAAATCACCGTAGGAACAAAAAAGTAGGAAACTCTATCTGCCAGACGCTCGGCAGATGTCTTCTTGAACCTTGACGCCTTTATGGAGCTAATCATCTTGCGTAAAACAGTCTGCTCCCCAGAACCTTCTACCCTGATCAAACCCCATCCACCTATAACTAAAGACCCACAGAAAACCTTTTCACCCCCTTCCTTCTCCACAGCTTCAAGATTACCAGTTATGTGAGATTCATCAACCTTTAACCTACCATTTATTACTACACCATCGACAGGGATTCTTGTTCCTTCCTTGCAAACGACAATGTCTCCCAAAGCTAAATCAGATGTATCTACAACCGATTCCTTTCCGTCCTTTAGAACAACCGCAGTCTTTGGTTCCATATCTCCTAATTTTTTTAAAGCTTCGTATGTCTTTCCTCTCACAGAATTCTCTATATACCTTCCAAAAAGAACAACAGAAGTTATAATCGCTGAGGTTTCATAAAAAAGAAAATCTCCTGGTAGAAAATTTGGGAGAAATGTTTCAATTAAGCTAAATATGTAAGCAGAGAAAACTCCAATTGCTACAAGCACATTCATATCTGCACTAAAAGATATAAGCTTTCTAAAGAAACCTTTTGCAAATCTCCTATAAGCTATGGGTATAACGAAAGAGCAGACAGCAAAATCAAGATACTTCAAATCATAATGTAAAAACATTCTCAAGATAAAATACAGAGCAGGTGGTAATGAGATGAGAAAATCCCGTTTCATTTTTCCACTTTCATAAGAAGGTAAATCTTTCACGACCTTTAAAACCTTGATCCCAAGCTTTTCAATATCTCTTCGAAGATCTTCAAAACTTCGCGATATATATTCTATTTCTATCTCATCCATAAATACTTCAGCGCGTACAACTCCATCTATCTGTTCTATCTTCCTCTCAATTCCAGGATGGTTTGAAAGATTTTCAGTCATAACAGTTATACTATCAGTTATAACCTGATATCCACTTTTGAGAATAGACAAAGCTATATTTTTGAGTATATTTTTATTGCTATCATTTTCATAGACAATGTAAGCACTTGATTCATCAAGGTCTACTCTAACCTCCTTTACACCATCAATTTTCCTTATAGAATTTTCAACAGATGCAACACATCCAGAACATGTCATTCCTCCCAGCCTTACATGTGCATACATAACAAAAAGTTATGTCAATAAAGCTACTGACGTATAAAACTCTGAAAATATAAGCCGACAATTCAACTTTCTTCACGGGAATTAACAAGATTCAATGTAAATTAAGTTATCATGTTCATAAGTTCAGCGTTACTGTAGCAAAAGATGCAAAAATAGATTTGCAATATCTGTTTTCTTTTAATCACCTTAAATTAAATACAAAAAATAAAAAAACAAAAAAGAAAAAATTAATAAATTACGATTTTTTCAAGATATGAGGAAGATAAAAGTGGCACTACTAGGATGTGGAAATGTTGGGAAATATGTAATAAAGAACATCTACGAGCTATCGGAACACATTAGAAAAACCGAGAACATAGATATCGAAATAACAAAAGTTTTAGTTAGAGACAAGATCAAGCCAAGGGAAATAAATGGATTTAAGATTCCAAGAGAAATCTTAACGGTGAGCTTTTCAGATATCATTAATTCAAAACCAGATATAGTAGTTGAGCTAATAGGTGATTATGAGAACGCAAGAGCTTTCATATCATCTTGCATATCCGAAAATATAAAGGTGGTTACAGCAAACAAATTTCTACTTTCTATTGATGATGATATAATACAAAGTCCCCTTGTTTTTTTTGATGCCTCAGTTGGTGGAGGGATACCTATAATAAGGACGCTACAGAACGCAGTCTTTGATCACATATATGAGATAACAGGGATTTTGAACGGGACAACAAATTTTATTCTTACAAAACTTGAAGAGGGAATGAGCTTTCAGGAAGCAGTAGAGTTAGCTCAGAAACTTGGGTATGCCGAACCCGATCCTTCTTACGATATAAATGGGACAGATGCACTTCAGAAAATATGCATACTTTCAACTGTGTGCTTTGGAATAAGACCAGATCCCAAAAGAGTGATTAGAGAAGGTATATCCGGAATCGATAGGCTTGACATAGAATTCGCAAGAGAGTTTGACTACTCAATCAAACCCATAGCTACAACAAAGATAGAAAAAGATCGTATGATAAGCGTATCTGTTTTTCCGATGCTTGTTTCAAACAAATCAAGTTTGGGAGATGTCAGGGGGAATCTGAACGCTGTATTAATCAGGGGGAAGAGAATAGGAGAACTTTTTTTAAAAGGTCAGGGAGCAGGTGGAGAGCCGACGTCTATATCTGTTATATCTGATATAATTGAAGCTGCTAAAACTGAAAAGCCAAAGCAGAAAGTTTTCATATCAAATGAGTTCAAACTTGCAACACAGGATGAAATGATATCTAAGTTCTACATTAGGCTAAAAGTAGTAGATAAGCCGGGTGTTCTCGCAAAAATAGCTGATAGCTTTGGAAGGAATAATGTATCAATAGAATCCGTCTTACAAAAGCATAGAGCATCAGATCAAGCTGTTCCCATATTCATAATAACTCATGAATGCCAAGAGAAGAATATGAGATTAGCACTTGAAGAATGCTCAAAATTAGATGTTGTGCTTGAAACTCCTTTCTTCCTGAGAATATATCAATAAAAAAACGGACCAATTTCCTGATTTTCTCACATTTGATATCAGATTCATTAATAATATGTCAAAAGTAATTACTCAAATAGCAGTTTATGATTTTATATAAGTTTTTGTTTTATGGCGGTAGAAAAAAAGAAAGAGGAAAGCGGATCAATAATAATAATAAAGAAAAAGAAGGAAGAAAATATAACGACTACTCAACCGCCACAAAATCAAGCTAAGACTGAAGAAAATTTCAAAAGGAAACCTGAAATCTTCAAACCGAAATTTAAGCAGCCATACAAAAAGCAGGATAATCAAAGAAAATTTGAAAAACAAGAAAGAAGGGAAGAAATAAAGTATGAACAAAAACAAAAGGACAAGCCAAAAAAAGAGACCATAGTAGAAAATGAAGAGGTAAAACAGGTAGAAACATCAAAACAATTAAGTGAAACTCTTCCATCTGAAACACCTGATGAAACAATAAGAGAAAAAGAAGAAAAGGAGGAAACTGAAATCATAGGCGAAATAGAAGTCTTCTCCGGAAGAGAAGATATAATTCCATTCAGAGCTAAAAGATTTTTCAGCTACAAGAAAAAAAAGAAGAAAAGATTTCAGAAAGCAGAGGAGGCCGAAGAGAAAAAAGAAGAGAAACCTGACGTAAAAAAGATAAAAATATCCAGTCTCATAAGAGTAGCAGATTTATCCAAAATAACAGGCATAAAATCTTCCGAAATCATAAAGAAGCTTATTGAAATAGGTAGAGAAGCAACTATAAACCAATTCATATCTGCTGAAGAGGCTGAATTGATATGTGCTGAATATGGGATAGATGTTGAAAGAGAGGAGTTTGATGAGACGAAGTTTTTAGATACAAAACAAGATTCGGAGGAGGAATTGAAGAAGAGACCTCCGGTTGTTGTTGTAATGGGACATGTAGATCATGGTAAGACAACTCTACTTGATGCAATAAGGAGGACAAACATAGCAGAAACAGAGGTTGGAGGAATAACTCAGAACATAGGTGCATACACCGTAGAGATAAAAAATCAAGCGATAACCTTTATAGATACCCCTGGGCACGAAGCATTCACAGAGATGAGAGCAAGGGGAACAAAAGTCGCAGACATAGCAGTACTTGTAGTAGCAGCAGACGAAGGTGTAAAGCCTCAAACAGAAGAAGCAATCAACCATGCAAGAGCAGCCGAACTTCCGATAGTAGTTGCAATAAACAAAATAGATAAACCAGGAGCAAATCCGGATTTCATAAAAAATCAATTATCTCAGCTTGGCCTTATACCAGAAGATTGGGGGGGAGATGTTTTGTTCGCAAATATATCTGCTAAGAAAAAAATAGGTATAGAAGAACTCCTTGAAAAAATTCTTCTTCAGGCAGAGATATTGAATCTACGGGCTAACCCTTCAAGACCAGCAGAAGGAGTGATAATAGAATCCAGTGTAGATAAAGGGCTTGGGGCAACTGCAACAGTTATAATTCAAAGAGGAACATTAAAAAAAGGTGATACTTTTGTAGCTGGACTTATGTGGGGAAGAGTTAGAAACATATTTTCCGACAAAGGAACAATACTGAAACAAGTTGGTCCGGGATTTCCAGCAAAAGTAGTTATCGGAGGTGAGGAACTCCCTCAAGCAGGAGATAAAATTTATGTCGTTGAGGATGAAAAAATAGCGGCAAAAATAGTTGAAGAAAGAAAACTCAGAGAAGGAAAAAAAATCTCATCCTTATCTCTTGAAGATCTCTTTGAAAAATTAAAAGATGAGCAAAAAGTAATTCTTCCTCTTATACTTAAGGCTTCGGCAGGTGGAACATTAGATGCTCTTGAAAAGGAAATTTCCAATATAAAACATCCAAATGTTGAGATAAAAATAATACATAAGGGAATAGGCATAATATCCCAAAGTGATGTAAGCCTTGCTGCTGCATCAAACGGAATAGTAATAGGCTATGGAGTTGGAGTGGATAAAAACGCTCAAAACCTCTCAAAAATCCATAAGGTCCAAATTAGGCTCTACAAAATAATCTACGAGATCGTAGATGACATCAAAAAAGCTCTCCAGGGGATGCTAAAACCAAAAGAAAAAGAAGTAATCGTCGGTAAAGGGAAAATAATGAAAATATTCAAACTATCCATAGGAAAAGCTCTTGGATGCTATGTTGAATCAGGAAAATTTATCCAAGGACTTAACGCAAGAATCAAAAGAGATGGAGAAACAGTGGGTGTTGGGAGAATCATTTCGCTCAAGAGATTCAAGGACTCTGTTCAGGAAATAACCGAAGGAAACGAATGCGGTTTAATGATAGAAGGAGTCCAAGATTTAAAAGAAAACGATACAATAGAGTGCTTTAACATAGAGAAAGAAGAAATAAACATATCTTAGCAACTATGAAAGTTTGAAATTTTCGGTTAGGTTCTTAAGCTCCTCGGCGAGTTTTAAAATTTTGATGAATTCAGAACGCATATAATCCATAGATTGCTTGCTCTTTTCTGATTCCTGAACTAATCCTCCGATAGCTTTAGCAGAATCCCTTATGTTTGAAGCTTGCTGATTTATTGCGGAAGATATTGAAGATATAAGCTCAGTAGATCTTACAACAAGTCCAACTATCTGGTCGGTAATCTCAACAACATCCTTAGCCATATATTGAAAGCCCCTCGGATATGATATCTACAGTAAAGTTCTTTAGAGAGAAGAAAAACGGGGAGGCCAAAAAACAAAAAAACCACATAAAAATATTATTCAATCTCAATAGAATACTTAGCATAATTATATTTTATAAAAAATTCTAAAGAAAGAATCAAACAAAAAATAATTTATAGTTAGCAAAATATATTTTCTACTTGTTTGGATCCGGAGCTTAATGATATCTTGCAACCGACGTTGGGCTAATCTCCCAAACTAAGAAATACATAAAGTTAAGAATTTAGATACTATAATAAAAGATAAAAGAAAGTAAAAAGTAAAATAAAATACATAAACC
>CAZRNR010000006.1:0-66962 GCA_964601505.1 uncultured bacterium
GATCAAAACAAGAAGTGATAAAAAGTTTTAGATAAGAAAAAAAGAAATAACCAACTGCTTTGTCTAATATTTTTAGCCCTTGCCTTAAGATTATTGAAGGACAACAGCTCAACAACCATGATTTATATCATAAAAATTCTCCAGATGACTGAAATTTCTACATTTTCTGCAAGTATATTGGACAAAGCAATAACCAACCCAATACCGCTGAAATCACCTAACCATAAATCACTATATCAACACAAAGCCAAGCAAATAAGATCAGTGAACTACTCCATATTATAGAAGATGGAGCTTCCTGCACTCAACAAGGCTATAAGCCTCTCCACAGTTCTGGCCGTCCCTGCCCTACCATCATTGACAACCCTTTGGTTATCAGGGTTATAATTATAATCAGAAACTGACTCAAGTATTTGCAATTCATCTCCACCCTATAGAGGATGGAGACTTCTTGCTAAATTTATGTTAAAGCCTCGGCATTCAGATTTATATCAGATGTGTATCCCGCATGATTTACACACAGAATGTGAATTTACTCTTCGCAGAACAGAACCACAGGCAGGACACTCATCTGGAACACTTTCCTGATTCTTTGAGAAATCTTCCGTTATAAGCACTCCTTCCCTTGAACCTTCACGATACACAGTAATACCTTTACATCCACTTTCCCAAGCAAGTTCGTATATTTTACCAATATCCTCAACAGTTGAGTTATGAGGAAGATTCACAGTTGATGATATTGAAGAATCAATATGCTTCTGTATCGTTCCCTGAATCTTTACTCTCATTTTAGGATCTATCTGATGAGCCGTAATGAAGAAATCAGGTAAATCTCTTTCATCTTTTCCTCCAAAAGCTTCAAGATATATTGAAACAAGAGGATGATATACTTTGAAAAACTCCTTAGATAGGGATTCGGATCTCCTGATATAGCTCAGAGAAAATATTGGCTCTATACCTCCGGTAGTTCCTGCAAGTATAGCACCAGATCCAACAGGCGGTATAGTGAGAAGGCAGGCATTTCTTATACCAAAATTATATATTTTCTCCCTTACTTCTTCACTCACACCTTTGAGGAAAGGTCTATCAAGATGCTTATCTCTGTTGAACGCAGGGAAAGAACCTTTTTCCTGTGCGATTTCAGCGCTTTCATCATATGCTATGTTCTTTATGAACTCAAACAATTTATCCATCATGAAAACTGCTTCATCTGTGTCATATTTTATTCTCATCATAGCAAGCATATCTGCAAGCCCAGTAGCTCCAAGACCAGTTCTTCTTGTGTAGAGTGAAGCTTCCTTCTGGGCTTTAAGAGGATGTCTATCGGCTGAATAATCAAGGACATCATCCAAGAATCTCATCGAAATTCTTACAGCCTTCTCAAGTTCTTTTAAGTTCGGATGGGCCCAATCACGTTCCTTAGCATAATTCATTGCTTTTTCTATACCCCCCTTAAAGAAAACTTCCCAGAACTTGAAAACATCTGGTTTCTTGTGGAATGGCAGATTAACAAACTTAGATAGGTTTATATTCCCCAAATTACAACAACCATAATCCTCCAACATTTGCTCAGAGCAGGGATTACAACCTTTTATAGACATTTTCTCATCATACTCTGTAGGAGAATATTTTTTAGCAGTTGTCCAGAATATAATTCCAGGTTCCGCAGAACTCCATGATCTTTTTATAAGCTGATTCCATATATCACGAGCTCTGACCTTATGCTCTATCCTTTTGACCTTGTCCGATTCAAACCATAGAGTGAAAGTTTTGTCTTCCTTAACACAATTCATAAACTCATCTGATATTTTGACAGATATATTGGCATAACGGACATTCAACCTTAATGGATCATCTTTAACAGATATAAAATCAAATATATCCGGGTGTCTATCTTCTATTGTTATCATAAGAGCCCCTCTTCTCCCACTTTGTCCTATTGTTCCGGTAACCTTTGAGAAAAGGTCCATAAACGAAACAGCACCTGTTGAGTATATAGCAGCATTATTCACGGGACTTCCCTTTGGTCTAAGTATAGTGATATCTATTCCCACACCTCCACCGTATGAATATGTTCTTGCCATTTCTTTTGCACATTCAAATATTCCCTCTATTGAGTCATCCTTTATTGGATTATAATAGCAGTTCAAAAGTGTAGCTCTGCGTGGATTCCCAGCACCAAACATAATTCTTCCCCCAGGGATAAACCTAAAGTTATCCAGGAGCCAATTGAAGTTCTTCTCCCATTTCTCTCTATCTTTCTCAACAGATGAAATCTCACGACTCACCCTTTTCCACATCTCTGGCGGAATTTTCTCAAGGTGATTGCCATCAAGATCTTGAAGAGAATATTTCTCATAAAAAACCCTTGCCCTTAATTCATCTCCTTTAAACCATTTTATTGTTTCTTCCGGTATTATCATAGCTTATATTTTAACCAAAGCATATTATGCTTTGGGCTGGAGTATTTATACCCCGCCTTTTTATATACTGACCTATTCTCCAGCTGGCGGTATTTAGGTCAGCAGTTTCTTATCTATTTCCCAGATATACTTAATCTGATAAAAGTTTGAAAAAGCCATTTTCAATTCGTTCATCTCTATCTCATAATAAAAAAATTTTTCAAAGCACCGAAAATCACGAGATTTTTTTAAAGCTCGCATATCACTTTAATCGTCAATCCAAATGCATTCATCTAAATAAATATAAACATCCCAATCTATGATTCATGCAAACGGTAGAATCTTTATCTGGTCTAGAAAATCCCTGATAAGCAATCCCATATGATATCCGACCTAATTCAAGATTATATCTTTGGAAAATCATCAACCATATGAGATAATTGATACAACCTTTATTCCTTTTGATTCTATAATTTTTCTTCCGCCAAGCTTTACAAGTTCAACTAAAAAAACTGAACCTACAACTTTTCCTCCCAGGTCCTCAACAAGCTTTATAGTTGCAGAAATTGTTCCCCCAGTAGCTATCAAGTCATCTACCACTATAACACTTTCTCCTTTTTCAATAGCATCTGTATGAATTTCCACAGTAGCTGTTCCGTATTCAAGACCATACGAATATGATAGCGTTTCATAAGGAAGTTTGCCTTCTTTTCTGACTATGACAAAACCCTTTTTGAACTTATACGCCAGCGGAGAACCAAGTATAAATCCCCTTGACTCAATACTCACAACCTTCTGGAAGTTTTTCGAACCTATTTCTTTCTCAACTTTGTCGGCAAGCAGATCAATAGCTTTGTGGAAGGTAGAACTGTCCTGAAGCAAAGTGGTCAAGTCATAAAACAGTATACCTTTTTTCGGAAAATCGGGAACTCGCCTTATCTTTTTATCTAACTCATCAATGATTCTGTCGTCAGGCATATTTTCTCTTTATTCATCGTAAAAAGATTAATCAGAAAAACAAGAACTTACACTATATGAACTCAAACTGCCCGATATCTTTTTCTATAAGTTCCTCTATAACCTTGTGATATCTTATAAACCTGCAATCGAATAGATTACAGAGTTCCGGATTTATGTTTTTTATTTTATTGATATGCTCCTCTGAACCCCATATATACTGAAATTTATTCTCGTATATGTTTCCGATTTTATGTTGTTCCTGTCTATACGAAAAATAACAGCAAAGGAAGATATCTCCCTTTGCATCTATTGTCGTTTGAAGTGGTGTTAGAATACATCTCCTTTGAATTAAATTTCTACCATTATATAATATCTTAAAATTGTATCTCTGCTTCAATTCTCTTATCTTTACCTCCAAAGATTTTTCTTCCTGATCAGTCAAAGATTCCTTATCTTGCCTAAGCAATTTTATCTGCAAATTATCAAATCCCATCTTTATTGAGAACTCAACCATATTCTCCAGATCATGAATATTGTTCCTTCCAATCAAAACCTTCATTCCAAAAACCAAGGTCGGATTATATGCTCTTCTTGAAGAGTTTATTATATTTATTCTATCGCATACCACATCCCAAGCATTTTTGATCTTTGGCTTTTGAAATTGTAGATAAACTTCCTTGCTTCCAGCATTCATTGTGATCCTTATATAGCGGAGATTTTTAGCTAAAAATTCTGCTAAATCTTCAGACATAGTTCCATTTGTAAGGATTCCAAAACTAAATCCTTTAGTTTTTCCGTAAGATATGATATCTTTTAGCTTCGGATATAAAGTCGGTTCGCCTCCTCCACAGAACTCTATGCCCTCAACTCCTACATCTCCAAGCTCATCTAACAGGGAAATAAACCTCCGGAAATCAAGCATTATTGGTTTTGAATTTAACGAAGAATACTCACATCCACAACAGTCATAATTGCAACCATATACAGGATATATAATAGCTGTCCTTGGATATGGTATCTTACCATTGAGTATTTGCTTTATCCTATCGTAAAATGTTAATATTCTGAGATCTTGAAAGCTTAAAGGATTATTTGAGTTGGATCCATCCATCATAAAATATTAATCAATATCCTTCCTTGTTTCCTTTTTTTGTAGCTTTCTGAAATTTATTTAGTATATCTAAGGTATTACCCAGAATAAAACCAAAAAGGAGCTGTAAGGAGAATTTGATTCCTCTTGATTTGACTATATTTAATATCCTTGATATTCTTGAATAAAATAACACCACGGCAAGTTTCTGAATCATAACAAGATGGGAAGGTTTAAGTCGTCCTACCCCTATCACAGCAGAACCATACCTCCTCATGTCATAACCAGAATAATAAAGCTTTGCTCCCCCTTTCCCCTCGATTACCATATCTCTGAGAACAGTCCCAGGGTATGGAGTCGCTATATTGATATATGCAAAATCAAGATCCTTGAGAGAATAAATGAAAGATACTGTCTTCATTATCGTCTTTATGTTCTCATATGGCAAACCTATTATAACTGACCCTCTTGTCTCAACACCTAAACTCTTAACTATTTTGTAAGCTCTCTTTATGTCATCATGATTCGTTCCTTTCTGGACCATTTTCAGTATTTCCGGATCACCACTTTCTATACCAAAATTTATCCTCTTTAATCCCGCGCGAACCATTTGTTGGGCCAGCTTTTCATCTATTCTATTTGCGACTGTCTCACATTCAAATGTGAAACCCAAATTTTCTTCCTCCATAAGTTTGAAAATCTCAAATGCTCTTTTTGGAACAAGAGTAATTGTATCATCTATAAATATGATATGTCCTATCTCCGGATGCTTTTTCTTTATATGCTTTAGCTCCTGAATAACATTTTCAGGAGACCTAAGCTTAACCTTAGGATATAAGATCCTTTCTGAACAAAAAATACAGCGCAAAGGGCATCCCCTTGAAGTCTGAAAAGTTGTTGCGATCCTTTCTCCAACTCCAGGAACAAACCATTTATATCTATCTATTTTGAGCTTTTCTCTTGCCGGGAATGGGATATGGTCAAACTCCATGTCCTCCTTAGGAACACCGGTGTGAATTGTTTCCCCATTCCTTCTGAATATCAGCCCCCCCACGTCTTCTATCCTCTTACCGTCCCAAAGAAGTTTTAGAAAGATTGGGAGCCTGATCTCACAGTCGTTTGTAAGGGCAAAATCAAATTCAGGATTTTCATCCAAGACTTGTTTACCTACCAATGTCGCGTGCGGCCCACCAACTATGATAGGAATTTTGAAATTCTCTTTCACAGCTCTTGCAATCCTTTTTGCTTCTATTATTGTTGGTGTCGTAGTTGTTATCCCGACAAAATCAGGTTTTTCTCGTTTTATGTAGTTTAATATATCTTCATCTTTTAGTTCCTGAGCTTCACAATCTAAAATATCGGTATGTATACCCTCTTTCTCACAAGATGAAGCAAGATAACACAGCCCCAAAGGTGGTTCAAAATGCAAAAGTTTTGTTATAAACCTAAAACTGCCGTAAACTCTAAGCCACCTTGGGGCTACAAGAAGTAATTTCATATCAATTTAAATCATTACTTTTTAACTTTCTTCTTCTTCCCAGCAGTTGGGGCAGGTCTCCAATTAACAAACATTTCCTTACACCTCCTTAAATTCTAATCTAATAATTTTGCTTCAAATTGTGAGAAAAATTAAAATTGCATGTAAAAAACGAAGACGAAAAATTATCATGGCATCACAGTTAACTTATTCCAACAAAGAGATATAGAGCTTTGCAAAGCTTAAAACTATCAAGTTCAAGAACTTCTCGAAGAATAGAATTCAATCTATCAAAAAATTTCAATTGAGCCAAAGCAGCTAACTTAAAACTAACTTAAAGCATTGATAAAACGATTAATTGTTCGTGATTACATGGCTTTCTTTAAAATGCAATATTTCGGTTTTCGTTCTACGGTTTTTTCAAAGATTTAGAATTTTTGTTCTATGAAAGTTTCGGATTTTTTTTTGTTTTCATTTAAGGAAGAGCCAAAGGATGCGGATTCCAAAAGTAATAGAGCAATGCTCAAGGGTGGATATATAAAAAAGGTAGCATCAGGAATATATTCTTTTACTCCGCTTGGATATAAGATTCTTTCAAATGTCTCAAGAATAATAAGGGAAGAAATGGAGAAGATCGGTTGCAGAGAAATTCTACTCCCGATGATGACTCCAGCAGATCTTTGGAAAGAAACAGGTAGGTGGGATATTTACGGAAAGGAACTTATAAGATTCAAAGATAGGCACGAAAGAGATTTCTGTTTAGCACCAACACACGAGGAGATAGTTGTTGACCTTGTAAGATACTTCATAAAATCCTGGCGCGACCTTCCGTTCTCACTCTTCCAGATTGGCCAGAAGTTCAGAGACGAGCCCAGGCCAAGATTCGGTGTCATAAGATGCAAAGAATTCATAATGAAAGACGCTTATTCATTTGACAGAACTGAAGAGGAAGCAGAAAAAACATATTGGAAATTCTATCGTTCATACCAGAGAATATTTGAAAGACTCAAGCTTGATGTAATCCCGGTTCAAGCAGCAGTTGGAGCAATAGGAGGAAAATTCTCTCACGAGTTTATATTCCCTACAGAGTATGGGGAAGATAGAGTGATCACTTGCTCAAATTGCTCCTATATATCAAAGAAAGAAATATCTGGGTTCTTTCTTGATCTTGATACGTACAGGAGAAAACTTGAAGATGCCAAAAATAGGATAGATAAGCCAAAAAAAATCCCCACACCAAACACAACAACTGTAGAAAAGCTTGCCGAATTCCTCAAGATACCAACTTCAAAAATAATAAAATCTCTTTTTATAAAAACCTCTGGCGGAGAATATATACTTTGCCTTGTCAGGGGAGATAGATTCATTTCAGAAGACAAACTTTCATATTTGTTGCACCAGGATTTTCAGATTGTAGATGAAACCGAAGTCAGGCAATTTTTTGGCGCTGGGAAGGGTTTCATAGGTCCCATGAATTTTAAAGGAAAGATAATAGCAGATAGAACCGTATTAACAGTCCCAGACGGAGTTGTAGGCGCAGATGAAGATGACTTCCACTTTATTAATGTAGTTCCCACAAGAGATTTTTCATTCACATCTGTTGAGGATATAGCATTAGCTGAAGAAGGAGACATCTGCCCTTCATGCAAAAAAGCTCCTCTGAAGGAGAAAATTGGACTTGAGTTAGGACATGTTTTTTACCTTGGCTATAAGTACTCGGTACCTATGGAACTGAAATTCGTGGATAAAGATAAGAACACAAAACATGTTGTCATGGGATGCTATGGCATAGGAGTCTCAAGAACTGTAGCGGCTATTTTTGAAAAATATGCTGATGAAAAATCTGTAAGACTCCCCTACGAAGTATCTCCTTTCAAAATACACATAATACCAATAAACATCAAAGACAAAGAGATAGCAGATATATCTTTTAAGATACATCAAGAATTTGAAGAAATAGCTCTGATAGATGATAGAGAGGACATAAGTCCCGGAGAGAAGTTCGCTGATTGTGATCTTTGGGGAAGCCCTATAAAGATTGTTATTGGAAAGCTTTTCAAAGAGCAAAAGAAGATAGAAATATTCAATAGAATTTCCGGGCAAAGTGATTACGCAACCGCTGAAAACATATCACAGAAGATTCACTTTTTTATATCACAGCTTTTACCCGATTTTAGGAGATCATAGCATATCGTTTCAACAAGAGTGCTATGCCTTAATCTCTCAAGATCTGTTTGAGGTAAATTCCCAAACTTTTTTTTCTCTGGGATTCTTGGTTTTGGGACCTCATCTGTATGAGAATACAAGATATCCTTTGAAAAACTGCCTTTTTTCAATATTTTATATTCAAGCCTTCTCAATAGAGAAAACAATTCATCATCTACCAATTCACCTTCAGCAGATGAATCATTTATAAAAAAGATATTTCTTGGAGCTAGATTTTTAACAGATATAGCTGTTTCCGTATTGAAGCGATCCTTTTCTGTCTGCTTCCATATCTCACCTTCACACTTTATACAATAAAGGAAATAACCTATATCCGAGGTAAATATTATTAATTTCCCCCCGGAAACCCTTGCAAAAAAAGGTGTCCCGAAGAAACTTATAATTTCGCTATGCCTCTCAACATTTGTAAAATCAATAAAAATCCTACCATAGAAGAAGGTAAGGTTATCTTTGAAAACACCAACCTTTGTTTCCTCATCTACTATCATTTCAATATTCTCCGATGGTTTATATAAACTCTGCTTTGTCAGGAAAAGTTTTGAGAATCTCCCAGATTTCAGGAAAAAATCAAAATCTGGTAAAGCTATTGCGTTAATATTTTTCTGGGATATCCTGACCTCATTTTCTTTGATCGAAAGGATGGAGTTATTACCATCAATGTATTCTATATTCCAGCCAAGAGATAGAACTAACAAAAGAAGATTTTGAAGCATTTTTTTATCTACTCTCCCTTCTTAAACGAATTTCAGATTCCTCTACCATCCTTCCTTTCTTCTTCTGCAAAGGCTGATATTATATCCGATATTTTGTCTTTTATAACTTCCATTTCTGCCGATGAGAGAGGATTTTTTGAATAATATATCACAAGATCTTTTATAGCTTCCATCTTTCTTGAGGATACAAACCTTGATAATTTCTCTTGTGAATCTTTATTAGCAAGTATCACAGCTAATTCCTTTTCCGATAAAAGTGATATAAACTTGCTTATCTTTTCTGGAGGGAGCTCGAGTATCTGTTGGAATAAATCTGAACCCTCAGTCTTTTCTTCCCTGATTTTTTTCCCAGTTTCCTTCTCGGCTCTAGTTTTCGAGAGTTTTTCAGTTGATTTCGCTACCCTTTCTGCAAGATTCACTATTATAGCCTTTGCCGTCTTTGGATATTTTGAAACTATTTCGTCTATCCCCCCGTTATATACAACTAGTTCACTTCTCTCAACAGCCTTACAAGTAGCTGTTCTTTTTGTCCCTAGTATCGCGCTTATCTCACCTATAGGAGAATTAGGCTTATCTACAATGCCTATCATATCATCTCCCTTATATATACCTATCTTCCCAGATACAAGGAAATATATTGATTTTCCAGTTTCCCCTTCCCTTATTATCTCTTCTCCTTTTTCGTATATCAGAGTCCCCTTATGAGTTTTATGCATACTTTTAGTATATACATTCTGTAAGCTTTTTATGCAATATTATCATATTTTTGATTTCTAATCTTCCTTTTTCAGTGGTCTTCTTCTTGAACAAGGCTCATCTATATTGTGAAACCATCCAATTTCAGATTCTTCAAATATGCGGCAACATAGCATTACCTCATCTCCCTCAAATTGAGAGAGTATGTCAACTGTACCATGCTCAATGTCTCTAAGTATGACCGAATAACCTTCAAGTTGATTCATTATATCCCTGAGTTCTTTTCTTGTATTCATTATTTTATCAAGTACCCCATCTCTATCATACGGAGAATTTCTGAAATTAGCAACAAGGCGTGAAGCTTCAATGTGATATCTTGAATAATCGTGTGCTTTAGCTTTTATGTCTTTAACAATGGGGTGTATTTTCTTGATGAGAATTTGAGCTTCATCTATTGAGTATTTTTTCATAGTAAAGTATGGCGACGGTGGGATTCGAACCCACGACACGGGGCTTATGAGACCCCTGCTCTACCTCTGAGCTACGTCGCCCTTAAATAAAAATATTTATGTAAAACATAACATCAAAAGCACAATATCAAAATAAAATCATCGTGGAGGTAATTAGCAAAACACGAGATAAAATCGAAAAAATAAGAAACATAAGTTTCTTCAAATATATAAGTAGCGAAGATTTTGCGGAAGCCGAGAAATACATAAGTATAATAAAGTTCAAATCTGGAGAGGACATAGTTAGAGAAGGTGAAAGAGCAGGGGGTCTCTTTATAATTATTTCCGGTGTATGCAAAGTGATAAAGGGAAATGTTGAAGTCGGAAAAGTTAGAGCTGAGGAGTTCTTCGGAGAAGGAGAAATACTTCTTCAAAGTCCTGCCTACGCTACAATAAGAGCTGAATCTGATGAAGTTGAAGTCGTGTATATGATAAGGGGCGGTATAGAGCAACTTGAAAGAAAAAACCCAAGATTTACATCTACATTATACAAACTGATTGCCAAGATAGAAATGAAAAGACTACTCACCCTCGATAGAGAATATGTAGCGGTCATTGATAAACTTGAGAATATACAGAGAAAAGAAGAACTCAAAAAAATAAGAGAAAAAATGTTTGGTGAAATAAAAGAATAAATAAAATAAAAATAATAAAAATCTATAATCTTCCATAAGTCTGGCAAAGAGACCTTATCTTCTGAGCCAAATCCCCATATTCAAAATTATACGGTATCTTCCATAACCAATTTCCCTCTTTAGTTCCTGGTGTGTTCATACGAGCATCGCTCCCGATAAAGTCCTGCATCTGAATTATAGCGAATTTTGAAACAGATGAAAAAGCTAACCTTATCATCTCCCATGAGACCTGACTTTCATCAATTTTCCTACCAATGTAGGAAAAAAAATTGTTTTTTGTTCTATCATCTAAACTTCTGAACCAAGCTATCGCGGGCGGGTTATCATGCGTTCCAATATAGCAAGCAGAGTTTGCAGAATAGTTATGAGGTAAGTATTCACTATTTTTATCGTAAAAAGCAAATTCAAGAACTTTCATCCCAGCAAACCCGAATTTATCCCTTATGTACTTTACATCTTCAGTAATGAAACCAAGATCTTCAACTATTATTCTTTCTCTGCTAATTATTCCCAAAACTCTTTTGAAAAATTTTTCCGATGGTACTTTACACCATCTACCATTTACAGCTGTCTTCTCACCAAAAGGTACTTCCCAGAAAGCTATAAAGCCCCGGAAATGATCTAATCTTATAATATCATAAATAGAACTGTAAAACTCAAGCCTTCTTGCCCAAAATTCAAAGTTTGTACTTTCAAGCTTCTCCCAGTCATATAATGGATTCCCCCAAAGCTGTCCAGTTTCACTGAAGAAATCAGGTGGAACACCAGCTACATATTTCGGAACTAAATTTATATCTAACTTAAAAATCTCCGGATTACACCACACATCACAACTATCATAAGATGGGTATATTGGCACATCACCTATAATCAAAACTCCTTTTGATTTTGCATATTTCCTCAGTTCATCCCACTGCTCAAAGAATATAAACTGCTCAAATTTGAAAAACTCTATCTGTTCCCTCATAGAATCCTTAAGGTTGCGTATATTTTTTCTTAACTTAATATCTTCATCGCACTGGTGCCATTCCCTTCCACCTTCTGTTCTTATCGCTTGTAGTAAAGCATAGTCTTCAAGCCAAAAAGAATTCCTTTCACAAAAGAAATCAAATCTTCCACTACTTTTGACCCTCCGATGTGATTCTTCATAAGCTTTCATCAACAGATACCTTTTGTATCTATATACAAAATCGTAGTCTATTTTATCTGATCCAATCTGATGCGATAGCTCACTTCTATCTTTTATATATCCTTTTTCAAAAAGTTTTTCCGGACTTATAAATATGTAATTTCCGGCAAAAAGAGACAAAGAGTGATATGGAGAGTTATAGAAAGCAGGAGATGTTGGACCAATTGGTAATACCTGCCATAAAGATATACCAGCTTCTGAGAGAAAATCAATAAATCTAAAGGCACTATACCCTAAGTCTCCTATTCCGTACTCCGAGGGGAGAGATGCGATGTGCAACAAAACTCCGGCCTTTCTATCGAAAAACATATAAAATTCAACGCAGAAAAATTCTTTCAAAATTCCTGATGAAAACCTGCGATAGCTCCTCAAAACTTTCCTCCCTTATCTCAGATATTTTTTCAACGACGAACCTCACATAAGACGGTTCATTCTCTCTACCCCTGACAGGGGAAAGAAAAGGAGAATCAGTTTCTACGATAGTTTTTTCTATATCAGATACCTTTAAACACCTTTGTATTTTTTTAGAGTATGTTACCATACCCGAAAAGGAGGTGAAAAAACCGTTATCTTGTGCCTTTTTGAGTTCAAATTCACTCCAACTGAATGAATGGAAAACAGCACTTTTACACTCAAATTTCTTCAACATGTCAAAACATACATCAAAGGCTGAACCATATTTATGATTTACCCCCCTTGTGTGTATGACCAAAGGTTTCCCAGTTCTTAAAGCTAAACATATATGAAACCTGAAAAGTTCAATTTGTTTCTCTATTTCATTCACATCTTCTGTTCTATAAAAATCAAGACCAGTTTCTCCTATAGCGACAACCTTTGCCTCTTTGGAAAAATCCTCCACATATTTCAGATCCTCCTCCTTCCATCTACTAAGCGGATGTATTCCGACAGAGCAAAAGACATTATCAAAGCTCTCAGATATATCCAAAATCTTTCGATTATCATCTGACTCAACCGCAACGCATAGTATATACTTGACTCCATTATCCAGAGCCCTACTAACAGCTTCTTTAGGTCCAATAGATAGGAACTGCAGGTGAGCATGAGAATCTACCATAACAGGAAAATGATTAAATAAATATTTTACAAGTGAGTATAGTAAAAAGATTAAATCAGATTTTTCATTTCAACGATTCAATTTCAAAAATACTGCGTATGCAAAAAGTCTTTGTTTCAGATATAGCAGACTCAATACACTGCGAATGGAAAAAAATCCTTGAAAAAATGTATGGTAAGAAAATAAATAAAGCAATGAAAATGGGAACAAAAATACACGAAGAATATTTTTCATACAATGTAAAAGATCCGGATAAGGCGGAAGAGAAAATGGCAAACGGAGAACCTGTTGAATTCTCATCTAAGGTGAATTTTATAGACCGCAATAGAAAAATTATAGTTTCAGGCCAAGTTGATTCTGCTACCTTTGAAAAAGACCATATAGTGAAAATAGTTGAACTGAAAACAAGAAAAGAGTTGAAAATTTATAACTCAGACATAATTCAAGCGGGAACATATGCTCTTTGCTTTGAGAAAATGTTAAAAAAAACACTAGATGATCTTGAAATACAGATAAAAGTGAAGCTGAGGGAATCAAACCAAGAGCATCTAGAGCAATACAAGTTTGGCGATATCAGAAAATATGTTCTAGAGAAAGTTGAAAAGAACCTTGATTTTTGGGCTAATATGAGAGAACCAAAAATAGCAGATTCTTTATCTATATGCCAGATTTGCAGCTTTTTTAAAATTTGCGATAAAAAGAAAATATGAAAAAGATCAGAGTTCTATTCGTTCATAACTACTATCAATTCAGGGGTGGAGAAGACGAAATGGCAGACCTTGATACAAAATTGCTCGAAAAAAATGGTCACGATGTTTTCTTCTTTTGGAAACACAATAAAGAGATAAATAATTATTCGCCTACTGAAAAGATATCTTTGGTCCTAAAACCTACTTTTTCTCTCCAGATCTATTTTAAGATATTGAAGATCATCAGTGAATTCAGACCCGATGTAATTCACATAAATAATTTCTTCCCATTAATATCTCCTTCGGTAATATATGCTGGCTTGAGAAAAAAGGTCCCAGTTGTCATGTCATTACACGACTTCAGATTGATATGTGCAAACGGTCTTCTTTTAAGAAATTCAAAGATATGTGAAAAATGCTTTGATTCTCCAATATTCAGTCTGATTTATGGTTGCTACAGAAACTCAAGAACTCAAACTTTTCCAGTATATCTTATGATATCACTCCACAAAGTGCTAGATACATGGAGTAAAGGCATCTCAGCTTTCATCACTCCTTCTGATTTTGTGAGAAGAAAGTTTATAGATGCTGGATTTGCTGCAAACAAAATATTCGTCAGACCGAACTATGTTGAAGATGATTTCGTAAGGAGATTTGAGAACAGAGGGTTTCAAAAGGGCAATTACTTTGTTTTTGTTGGTAGGTTGAGCGAGGAGAAGGGAATCAAGATCTTACTTTCCGCGTGGGACATACTTAAGAAGGAAAATTTGAGATTTAAACTCAAGATAGCAGGAGATGGACCACTTATGGGATATGTCAGAGCAAAAGCACGCGAAAATGATCTTGTAGAGGTACTCGGTTTTGTAAAGAAAGAGAATTTGGTTGGAGTTATAGCTGAAGCCAAAGCTATGATTGTTCCATCTATATGGTATGAAGTTTTTGGGAGAACAGTTATAGAATCTTATGCTTTGGGAACACCTGTCCTTGCTAGCAAAATAGGAGCACTGAAAGATATAGTGATAGATGGTGTAACGGGAGCACTCTTTGAACCAACTCCTCAGAACATAATCGGAAAGATCAAAAATACAACACCAGAGGAGATAAAATCATGGGGCCAGAACGCAAGGAAAGAATATCTAAATAAATACACAGAAGAAATAGCTTACAATAATCTCATAGCAATATATGAAAGCGTTGTAAATACATAATTATTAAAAAAAGATTGCATGGAGAATGAGAATATTTTTATAAGCTTTCAAAAACTATTTTGGAAAACTTATCATAACAGCACAACATCACTTAAGAGCATTTAGCATAAGAGCACCAGCTGTAAGCCCCTGAAAAGAAACGGAAAGCACATCTCTTATAATGTACCAAGTTTCGTAAGGAATCACTACACGCGGAGGGACAACTATCGTATCTCCGGGATTGACTTTTGATAAATTTGTATCTGCTTGACCATTTGCCCTTATTATGAATACTTCTGACTTGTTGGCATACTTCGTATATCCACCAGACAATTCAACATAGAATTTTACTCCTTTATCTGGTACATAGGAGAATGTCGCAGGATTTTTCACTTCCCCAGCAACTATGACATGCGATGGAATCTGTGGAATTAATACAGCATCATCTGGTTGAAGCTCTATATTGTACTTTGAATCCTTTAATTTTTCAAGATCCCTATCAATTTTCAATACAATTCTCCCTGTGAATTCAGATAACTCCATAATATATCTCATCAACCTCACTCTATCAGATAGATCCCCCGGTTGCCTGATAGGAGTTCCACCCATCTGGACATACTGAGAAGATTCTCCAATTATATCCTTTGTGAGCAATTGGGTTACCAGGTCTATTCTTCTCATCTGTTCATACTTCAGTGCCTGCCTCGTGAAAATAATTCCGTCAGTGTAAGCTCTATCTGTAAATCCCCCAGCTTTTTTCAGAAGATCGTAAAGCCTATCACCTTTCTGCACCATATATTTCCCCGGAAATAAAACCTCCCCAGATACACTGACCTGTATGAACTGTGGAACTTCATTTTCTGGAGGTGGAAAAATCGTTATCCTGTCGTAAGGCAATATTATCTCATCTTTTAGTAGATCAATTATGGCATTTAGATCTTTTTTCCTTGTCTCCTCCGGTATTTTCTTGTAGATTTTGGTTTCTTTACCATTTTCATATCTTATTATCTCATAAGCATACGGAGAATTTATTGAAGTAAATCCACCAGATAGCATAATTGCGTCTTTCAACGTCATATTCTCAACATAAGGTATTTTCTGAGGCTTTCTTACATAACCTGACACGAAAATGTATTTATCTTCTTGTTCTGCGAATAATGGATAAACTTCAACAAAATCTCCATCTACAAGCTCCTGGGACGATAGTATATTCTCTCTGTTTTCATCTCCTACGATTATATCCAAAATGTTTCCTCTTCTGTCGACCGAAAGTCTCTTTATTCTTATTCTAAACTTACCCTGCGCTGGTATAAATCCGCCAGATAGTGTTACAGCATCTTTGAGACTAATTTTCTCACCAATCATTTCGTATATACCTGGGGACTTAACTGATCCGGAGATTGCGAATGTAGAACCCACTCGTGGAACAAATACCACATCCCATGCTTTAAGAGTGACCCCACTCAGGGCTCCCTCCGACACTCCCCCAAATATAAGGTCATACAGGTCTATCCTTGCAAAAAACTTACCATCCCTTCTTATCTCTATGTTTCTCAAGGAACCTGAATTCTTTATACCTCCTGCCTCCTGTATTGCTTCAAACGGAGAGAGCGTCCCAGAAAGTATTATAACCCCCGGATTTCTTACCTCACCAACAACAACAACAGGTATTGACTTTAATGATGATAAGGATACCGCAACCTCAACATCTCCAAGAACCCTCCTGACTGCTGATCTTACAATTTCAGAAGCTGACTCCAGCGTCATACCACCAACAGACACTGGTCCAACTAAAGGTATAAAAACCCTACCGTCGTGTAAGATAGTTACCATCATAGGGAACGAGAGAACATCCGGCAATTTGACTCTTCCCCATACATATAAAAATAGAGAATCCCCAGGACCCAATGTATAGCCCTGAGATATAAACTGAGTCGAAATTTTTTTATCTGGACGGGCGTAGGTTAAATCGTAGCCGATCTGCCTCAGAACCTCAGTTTTTATTCCAAGTTCTGGTCCAGCAGAATAAAATTTTTCCAATATCGGAATCTCCCTTATTATCTCAAGATAGCGCCTCATAATATATCTTTCAAGATCAATTGGATTGGTTATAAGGTATAATTCATCCAAAAAATCAATAGAGCTGATAATATCTTTTTGTGATAGAATAACCAGGAGTTTCTCCAAAGTAGATTTTGATATTTTATCCGAAATTGAAGCAAGAATCTTTTTCTTTTCTTCCGGAAGAAGATTGTAGATATCCGATTCTCTAAGAAGCTTTGATTTTTCTATGTTTTTATGCAATGGTGAAAAAGTGTCCATTTCTTCTTCTTGAGCAAGACCTCTTGTTTCTTGAACAAGACCTCCCGTTTCACCTTGAGCATATGCCGAAATCAAAAAGATCTGCACTACACACAAAAACAACGATATATTCTTTTTCAGCATGCATACTATGTTTATCTTGGGCTATAAAATAAGCTAAAAATCAGCTTTTAAAAGATCGGAAGAAAACATATCAATTCACCTCATACCATTATCTAGGAAGGATAAAATTAAAATCAATGAGGAACATCCCCATAGTTTTTCTGACAGATTATGGTTTGAAAGATGAATATGTAGGTGTTATAAAGTGTGTTATATATCGTATAAATCCGAAGGCAAAAATCATAGATATAACACACGATATAAAATCATATAGCGTGTTATCTGGGACATATATAATAGATAAAATAATGAATTATGTTCCCTTACCTTGTGTCATTCTTGGTGTAGTAGATCCTGGTGTTGGTAGTACAAGAGAGGAGATATTCGGTTTTTCTTATGTCAGTAAGAGTAAAATTTTTTTCGTTGGACCGAACAATGGTTTATTTACTCCACTTTTTTCATACAAACACAAAGTTTTCCAAATAGATACCAAAGAGCTGCTGAAAAAAGCCAGAAAGTTTAAACTTGATCTTTATGTTTCAAACACTTTTCATGGGAGGGATATATTTGCCCCTGTTGCTGCTTTCCTATCATTGGGATCAGACTATAAATCTTTGATAAAAAAAGAAATCGAAAATCCTGTTTTATGCGAAATACCAATGGTTCACCAAGAAGGCTCAATCATAAGAGGAAAAGTTCTCCACATAGACAGCTTTGGAAACATAATAACAAATATAAAAGACATCTATTTAGATAAAGTTAAAAATTTTGAACTTTCCATAGGAGATAAAAACATAGGTGGGATCAGGATTATCTCTTCATATCTTGAGGGTAAGCCCAATGAGATATTTGGAATCATTGGTTCATATAGAACTCTGGAAATTTCTGTCAGGGAAGGAAGTGCTGCTACATTATTGGGAGTTAGAGTATCCGATGATGTTTCAATAAAAATCAAATGATACATTTGAATCTACAGAACCAGCATTTGAATTGAATCTTTCCACACAATTCTCTGTTCTAAAATCAACAATACTATGCAGGTGTATCCAAAAGATTTTAAGTGAAGCCCGTTCTCAAATTTTCAGGAACAAAAGATCAAAATGAAAATGCAATGACTTTTTTATTTGGATCCTTTACTTATGTCTCACACATTGCTTAGCAACTTTTGTAATCAACGTGATCAAACTTCATATAAATCAAGACAAGAAATGTGTAATCATTTCTAAAACTGGGTTAAGAAGCCTATAATCAAGACAAATCTTATCATAAAGGAGGGACAAAGACAGCATTCCCAAAAGCAAAATCTTTCCACATCCATATCATAAGAACAACGCAGGATTAAAGATAATTTCAGAACAATTACGCTGAATCTACTTAGATTTTGTTCTTGATTGTTCTACAAGTTCTGATATCCTACCTACCACATCCTTGACCTGCTGGTCTTTGTCGAGTGTCAGAACAAGTATGAAATCTTTTCCTTCAGAAACTGCTATATTACTTAGACCAAAAAATATGGTTTTTTTCTTGCTCCTCTGATCGTTTGTTATATATAGGCAACCTTTTGATTCTAAAAAATATGCATCCCCGGCATTGCCGTTGATATCAACATCTAGGAACTGCCTTATAGACGAATATGAACCGATATCTGACCATGAAAATTCAGCTGGTATGCAAACCATCTTGTCTGATTTCTCACAAACAGCGTAATCAATAGATATATTAGGTAAAAGTTCATAGGCTTTCTTTAAATTATGAGCCAGAATAATTGATGGAATGTCTGTGTATTTTTTGAGTTCATCTATTATCGTATCAACCCTAGACATAAAAATTCCACTGTTCCAAAAGAAAGATTTACTTTCTATAAAAATTTTTGCCTTCTCTTGTGTTGGCTTCTCTGTAAATCTTTTGACTTTAAATGCTTTTTCAGATATTTTGTCTAAAACTTCAATATATCCATACCCTGTTTCTGGATATGTTGGTATAACTCCAAAAGTCACGATATAGCCATTTCTTGCTAAATCATAGCCGTTTTTTACAGCTTCAATAAATTTATCTATTTTTTGAATTTTATGATCTGACGGCATAATGAGTAGAACTGCCTGTTCCCCAAAAGACTTTTTCACCTCAAGAGCAGCAAGGCAAATAGCCGGTGCTGTGTTTTTAGCTTGAGGTTCCGGTATTAGATGATATCTTTTCTTTGATCCCCTTATTACTTCTCTTATCTTTCTTGAATGCTTCTGATTGCATACTATGAATATGATAGAAGGACCTATTTTAAGTGTTTCAAAAATTGTTTCTGCTCTATTTACGGTCTCCTCAATAAGAGTTTTATCTGAACCAATTTTTAGAAGATATTTAGGATTTTCTTCAGTTGAAATTGGGAATAGCCTTTTTCCTCCTCCACCTGCCAGTATTACAGGAACAAGGGGGGGATCTCCCCCCCAATCTTTATTTTCTATCATATTTCAGGAGGAGGTGTGGTTGGGAATTTTTCCTCCTTTTTTGGTTTTTCCGCAACGAGTGCTTCAGTGGTAAGGAGAAGTCCTGCAACGGAAGCTGCATTTTCAAGAGCTATTCTTTCAACCTTCAGAGGATCTATTATTCCAGCTTTGAGCATATCGTCTCTGAATTCACCGCGCAGAGCATCAAAACCGAAGTTCGGTTTTGATTTGAGTTCGTTTTTTATCTTTTCAACTATTACTGACCCCTCATATCCTGCATTCCTTGCGATCCACTTCACAGGTTCCTCAAGAGCTTCCTTGACTATCTTTATACCGAGCTTCTCATCATCATTTTGTTCTTTCTTGAGAAGTTCCTCAAGAGCTAGTGAAGCCTTTAAGAGAGATACACCACCACCGGGAACTATTCCTTCATCAACAGCTGCTTTAGTAGCATTGACAGCATCCTCTACTCTCATTTTCTTCTCCTTCATAGCTGGTTCTGTTGGAGCTCCAACATAGATAACTGCAACACCACCAGCAAGCTTAGCAAGTCTCTCCTGTAGTTTTTCTCTATCATAATCAGAAGTTGTCTCCTGAATTGCTTTCTTTATCTGGGATATTCTTCCTTCTATTTCGCTCTTCTTACCTGCCCCACCTATTATTGTTGTGTGTTCCTTATCTACGATTATCTTCTTAGCTCTGCCAAGGTCTTTTACCTGAACATTTTCCAATTTTATACCGAGCTCCTCGGCTATGAACCTTCCACCAGTGAGTATCGCTATGTCTTCCATCATAGCCTTCCTTCTTTCTCCAAAACCAGGAGCCTTCACCGCACAGCACTTTATAACTCCTCTTATTTTGTTCACAACAAGAGTAGCAAGCGCTTCACCTTCAACATCCTCAGATATTACCAGAAGTGGTTTCCCCTCCCTCACAACCTGCTCAAGGAGCGGGACAAGATCCTTCACTGCTGATATCTTCTTTTCGTATATAAGTATGTAAGCATCCTCCAGAACAGCCTCCATCCTTTCTGGGTCTGTGACAAAGTAAGGAGAGAGATATCCTCTGTCAAACTGCATACCCTCAACAGATTCCCATGTAGTTTCGGTTCCCTTAGCTTCTTCTATTGTAACAACACCTTCCTTGCCAACCTTCTCTATTGCATCCGCAACTATTTTTCCTATCTCTTCATCCTGGTTAGAAGCTATGCGTGCAACACTCTCAACTTCATCACGATTCTTTATGTCCTTTTTCATCTTTCTAAGCTCTTCTACTGCCACCTTAACAGCCTTACTTATTCCGTTCCTCAGACTAACTGGATTAACACCCGCAGCTATGAGTTTTATACCCTTATTGAATATAGATTGAGCAAGGACTGCAGATGTTGTTGTTCCATCTCCAGCTAAGTCATTAGTTTTCGAGCAAACCTCCCTGATGAGCTGAGCACCAAGGTTTTCGAACTTGTCTTCAAGCTCTATCTCTTTTGCGACAGTTACTCCATCTCTCGTGACCACAGGGGCACCGAAAGTTTTTTCAAGTATAACATTTCTTCCCCCGGGTCCAAGTGTTGATTTAACCGCGTTTGCTATTTTATCAACACCCCTTTGTATTTTTTCCCTTGCTTCTATATCAAAAAGTATCTCTTTTGCAGCCATATTGCTTCACCTCCTTTTTTATTCTTTTATTTTTCAACTATTCCAAGAATTTCATCCTCAGACATAATTAGGTATTCCTGGCCATCTATCTTTATTTCTGTTCCAGCATAGCGAGCAAAAAGAACCTTATCACCAACCTTAACATCCGGAGGGATAACCTTACCATCCTGAAGTATCTTTCCCTTTCCTACAGCTATCACTTCTCCCATCTGTGGCTTTTCCTTTGCCGTATCCGGGATTATTATCCCCCCAGGGGTTTTTTCTTCAACTTCCTCCAACCTTTTTACAACTACTTTATCTCTTAACGGTCTTATTTTTGTGAATCCTTTTTCAGCCATGGCTAAAAACCTCCTTTCTTTTTTGAAAGGAAAATGTTATCTTAAAATGTTATAATTAGTCAATCAGTTTTGGTGTTTAATCATCAGCAAAAGGAATGTGAAATTTTCAGAAATCTTTGCTTCTCCATACACCCCGAAAATTGCCCTTCAAGAAAACATGATCAAATCTGCAACATTTCTGCATCACAAAAAACAACGGAAAGTTCATTCTAGCCCAAGTCTTTCAACAATTGTTTAAAATCTTACAAACGAAACCCAAATAGTTTTAAGCCTCAGCTAAAATAGAGGTGAAAATAGAATACCGAAGAAACATAAATTACAATGAAACGAGAGCAATACACAGTGCTGCCATGAGATTCTTCTGAAGTTCAAAAATATATCAGATCATAGTTGTAAAAACAAACAATGAAAAATATTTCCATATTGCAGGGAAAATTAAATTTTTGATAGATATGCAGTTGATAGCTATGATACTTTCTTTTATAACCTACCCGTTCTACTCTTCTGCTATAACGCTAAAGGACATGATAAGAGAAAAATGGAAAGGGATAGATTTCGGATCCATGCAGGATAGTTTCTATGTTATGAGCTTCTTTATGCTGTTTTCCAAATACATAATACTTTTTTCAAGCATCCTGGGGGCACTCACTGCGACCTACATATCAAAAGAAATGTTTCATTCCCCAACTATAAATTTCCTTGTTGGATTATCCTCTTTTATTATCACATACTGGATAGTTTCTGTTGCGGTGTTTCTTGTTCAAGCTATGTCATGGCTCTCGTCAACCATCAGAAAGGTTTCAAAGGATGTGGAACAGATATCCAGAAGATCGGATGAAGACATAAAGAAAATAGTTCATTAATCATGCTAACATATAAAAACGGTTTGATATGGGCAAAAGCTGATATTCTCGAAAAGATAAAGGAACTCAAATATAAGAATTTTAAAGATCAAATTGTCCTATATCCTTCAGATATTGTTTTCAAAAAACCACAGCTTATAGGAGAAATAAAAGGATTGATGTTTCTTCCTGAACCTAATGTGAAAAAATCACCTGATTTGAGAAGATACCAATCTGAAATCTATGAGAGATGGGCAGAGAAGAAAAAAGGTGTGATAGTTATGCCAACAGGTGCTGGAAAAACTCTTGTTGGAATAAAAGCAGTTTGTGACATACATAAACCTGCTTTATGTGTTGTACCGACTCTTTCCCTTGTTGATCAATGGCTTGAAAAATTCAAAGATTTTTCAGATGATATTGGAGAATGGACGGGAAGAAGAAAAGCACTCGCACCTATAACTGTCTCTACATATGATTCAGCTTCAATTTCAGCTGATTTTCTTGGCAACAAGTTTGAAATCTTGATCTTTGATGAAGTACATCATCTTCCCTCTGAAAACTACAGAAGAATAGCTCTCTTTTCTATAGCACAGTACAGAATGGGATTAACTGCAACACTTGAAAGGGAAGATAATCTCCACGAACTCATCAAAGATCTTGTTGGGGATACATACGAATTGAGTTATAAGGATGTAGAGGATTTCCTCGCCGACTGGGAAATCAAGCAGATAAAGGTCAGAATATCTCGCGAAAATTATTCAAAGTATAGAGAACTTATGAGTAAGTATATAAGCTTTTGTATAAAGCAAGGCCTTGACCCGCGAGAGAAGACGAGCTTTCTCAGAGTCATAAACATGTCCGCACACTCACAAGAAGCAAGAGAAGCTCTTTTATCTCATAGGTTAGCCAAGGATATATCCAAAAATTCGGGCGAAAAGTTAGAAGTTGTCGGACAACTCATTCAGAAACATCAAAATGACAAAATCATAATATTCACGGACAGCCAGAGCATGGCTTACAGAATATCCGAAACTTTCCTTATACCCTGTATAACATCCGATATACCTCAGGAGGAAAGGCAAAAGTATATGGTCGGTTTTTCATCAGGAGTTTATCATGCTATAGTTTCCGCTCATGTTTTAGATGAAGGTATAGATGTTCCTGATGCTTCTTGTGCGATAGTAGTTTCCGGTTCCTCAAGCTCAAGAGAATTCATACAAAGACTTGGCAGAATCCTAAGGCCATCAAAGCCTAAAGCAGTTTTATACGAAATCATATCTGCTGGAACATCGGAAAAGTTCTCCTCAGAAAGGAGAAAAAATAAGTTAGAAGATTTTGACTGAAACAAAACTGAAAATTGACCAAACACTCAATAGGAATTATAAAAAGTTTTTATGGATCTAGAACTTAGCGATCAGCAAGAACTTCTCGTGAAAACCTGTGAGGATTTCGCTTCAAAGGAGATAAGACCGAAGATAAGAGAGAAAGAAAAAGAAGGTGTGAAGGATCTAAGGGACCAGATATACGAACTTGGCTTGTTCGGTGTTGAATTTCCAGAAATTTTCGGTGGCGCTGGTATGGGAATGATTGAAAGAGCTCTAGTCCTAAAAACACTCTCTGAAAAAGGAGATGGTGGAACCGTATTCTCAATATTCTACCCATTATTTCCTATGTATGCTATTTTTGAACTCTCGGAATCTAAGGATATTCTAAAAGATGCAATATCGGGGAAAATAAAAATGGCACTCGCAAAATGCGGACTTGCACCATCATACATAAGAACAAAACCAATAACACCTGAAGAAGAAATAAAAGTCATCGTAGAAGATAGAAACATAAGAAGAATAATATTCTTCGCTGAGGAAAAAAAAGGAATCTATTCATTATATTATTCTGATGAATTTGAGTTCGGAAATGAACTCTTTAGATCAGGAGTTCTATCATCCCCAGCTTTTGAAGTAAAGGTCAAAAAGTCTGAAAAGATAGCCGAAAATGTCCTATCAAATCCAAACTGGGAGAAATTCCTCTCAAGAATCAAGCTTTCGATATCAGCAATATGTGTCGGGATTTGCAAGGCAGCAGCAGATTACGCACTTGAATATGCTCTTGAAAGAATAGCTTTTGGAAGACCTATAGCATACCACCAAGCCATATCTTTTATGCTCGCAGATATGGATATACTCTCGGATTCCCTTGAAATATCTCTCTATAAATCCTGTTATGATTTTGACAAACAGAAAGAATTTTACGAAGACTCCTCAACCGAACTTATTCTTGAAACCCTATCCACCGGCAGAAAAATAGTTTCAGATGCAGTTCAAATACTTGGAGGACACGGTTATATAAAAGATCATCCAGTTGAAAAATGGATGAGAGATTTTGAAGATATAATACATACATTTGGTTCCCCCACTATGTATGAAGGAAGTATTAAAAACTTGCAGGCCGGCATATAGTTCTATTTAAATATACCCAAATTTATAAAAATCAAATTATGATACCCCGCTCAAACACAAAATAACAGAATACTGTGCTACAATGTTATTCATCAAAGAATAACAAACTTTTTCAAAACAACAGACCAAAAAGATAGGCAAAAACCACCAAAAGTTTTCGATAAGAAAACTTAAAACATATATAACTCTGCTACCTTAATTTTCACAGATTAACTGATAACACTTACTTTAAAAATGTAAGGATTTTTCTCAATCATCAGATTAAGTTTGATAGTAAGGCGTGTCAGTTTATGCAGGTAGGTTTTGAGGCTTTTTTCCCAAATACTTCCTTGAATCTTTCAAAATCTCTTTCCCATAGGCACAGTGTATGGGCTTGCTTCAGATATCCGAACTTATATATCGTCGGATTATCAAAATTCTCCACAAGTATATTGGGACTCGGATAGAAAAATTCTACATATCTTCTTTCCGCTACCTTCCTTGCTTCATCCAATATCTTTTGCATCTGCTCAAGGTGATTATTATATTCGCTATTTAAAATGCCCTCATAAAGAGTTCTTATAAAATTCGCACGAAGGTATGTTATCAAAACACCATCTTTTATCTCGTCAATGATTCTCTTCCATGGTCCTTTATCATCAACTGATGATAACGAGTGGTATATGCCTTTCATTTGCTCCTCAAATATTCCAAGTTTGTTAAGGATCTTTTCAACATCTGTTCTGGATTTTTTAGCATCCTCAAACGATATTCTACATGGTTGAGAAATAATAACCTTAGTCTGACATGCTAAATCAACATAAAAATCTTCTCCAGAGAGATAAGCAGCGAGTTCCTCTCTTATAAGATAATGATATTGCACTTCTGCAAGTTTGCTAACAAGTTCAGCAACATCCTTTTGTATGAAAAACTCATTAAGAAGATCCGAAAATGTTTCTGGAGCAGGATAATAAGACACCCTTAAAGAAACATAATCATTTAGCCAGTATCCCCACTCCCAGCCAGATGAAAATATAATGTGTGCGTAAAAGTTTTTAATAGAAGATCTATCAGATCGCCTGAAGATCTCAAAAATATCGAACCACCTTGATATAACATATATAGGCAAATACAGAGGCACTGAGTTATCAAATGCAACCCAATAAGATGTTTCCGGCTTATAACCAGTCTTTCTACCTTCCTTCATCATCTGAAAAAGAAAATCTCTGTGCTCACTAAAATCTTTGTGATTGTATGCGCCTCCGGCGGAATCAAAAAGATTGTAATACATAACAGTATGCACAAGATTTACAATCTGCGGATTAGCAAACTTTACAAGGAAGTAATACAAAAGCTTCTCCCCATTATACTCAACACGAAGATTTTCAAAATTCCCAACATGAACTGTAGTATGAACTTCAATAGAACTGTTGATAGACTTTATCTTTTCATAAGTTTCATTCAAAACACGAACAAATGTATTTGGTTCTTCTCCAATGAATTCTCCAAAAGATAAATTCACCACATCAAAAGGGAGAGAAAAAATTTTGAGGAAGTTCTCATCTGTTCTGAGAAGATAAGCATTCTGCAAACTTGATTGAGAGAATATCTGCACATTCACACCAACTTTTACACCTATGCTGTGGGCATAATCAATTATCCTTGATGAAAGATCTTTCCATTCCTTATATCTTGATTCGTTGTTTATATCTCCCAGTGGGACCCATTGAACAAAATTTCCCCTGTTCAGAACAATCCAGCGTATGATTTTTTTAGCTTCCTCAAAGTTTCCCGGAAAGTGAAAAGAAACAAAAGCTTCGGTTGGATGAAGGGTATGAAGATGCAACCCCCTTATAGCAACAGACGGCTCAAAAATCTTTTTTGATATCCTCGCAATTGCACTCCTGACAGATTCCTCATCTATATACTGAGGCTCTATGAAAAAAAACGGATGAGGAAATCTAAAACCTGATATCTCAAAAACTGCAGCCACTCCATAAATCATCCCAAGTATTTCCCCTCCCTTTACGAGAAAAAATAAATCTTTATCCTCGAGCACATAGCATTCCACACATTCCGAACCCTGAACAAATACATTTATCCCCTTCTTTTCAATACACTGCAAAGGATCCTGACACATTGAAACTTTGATCTTATCAAGTTTTAGTTCCTTCAGGAAATTGATAAGTTTTTGCTCTGGCGTCATTATATTAATAAACGTTTTTCTTCTACCATTACCATCAGCACAGGAAATAATGGCCAAAGAAGAAAGAAAAGCCGTTATAAATAGCTTCACCATAAACTATACTCTATATAGTTATTCAAGTTATTCAGAAGGAATGAGACAAGATTTTTAGTAATACAAATACACAAAAATTTACGGAATTATCCAGAAGAAATCACATACAAGATGAACAAAATCAAAAACTTAAATCTTGATTAGAGTCAAGAAGGGTCAAAAAGGAAAAAATTATAAAAATTGGTATAAGGGTCGAATTTGATGCTTCTTATACTTTTGAGTTAATTCCAATTTCTGAGGAGATATGATGTTATTGGAGGGGGACCGAGAGTGATATCGGCTATAACATCTGGAGACGCTATTTTTATATCATCTGGGACTGATTGCCCAGTTGTGATAAATGCTACAGGAGTTTCAGTCGCACATCCCACATTCAAAATCGTTCCAGGATAAGAAGTTTCATCAACCTTTGTAAATATAAAATAATCAATACCTATTTCTGAAAATCCTCTTATAACCAAGATTATTTCCTCATCTTTCTGCGAAGTAGATATAAGTAAAGCAACTTCAACTTTACTGTGATTATTTATTTGGGATATTATAGAGGAAATCCTTTTGATGTTTTTTACATCGTACTGACTCTTTCCCATTGTATCAATAACTACAAGGTCGAAATTAGAAAGCTTTGGTAGAACTTTTTGAATCTCCTCTGGAGTTGTAGCGACAAAGAGAGGAACTCCCATAATTTCGGCATACTTTTTCATTTGGTCCACAGAAGCTATTCTATATCTATCTGTTTCAAGGAGAGCTATGTTTTTTGATCTTGTGATAGCATACGTAGCAGATATTTTGGCAGCAGTTGTGGTCTTACCGACACCAGTCGGACCAACGAGAGCTATAAATTTTTTCCTAACATCTTGAAGGGGATTCCTAAAAGTCATATATCTTGATATAACAGATGATAAACCACTCAGGTCAAATTTCATTTTTGAAGTCATGATATCCTCAGTTATTGAAAGGGCGATACTTCTTTCTACTCCACGAGCAATGAGTTTTTTGAAGAATAAGAGGGCTTCTTTTGGTAATTTCAATTCCGCAGGGTTCATCGCTTTTTTCGAGATGAACTCAATGTTCTCTTTTACATAAACAAACTCTCTTTTGAGCTCATCTATTTTCTGAATCACTTGCTGAAGTTCTGTCATCTTATTAATAGTCTCGGCGATGCCCTCATTATCCTTGTTCTTTATCTCCGGAACACCAACTATAACCTCATAAAATCTTTCTCCACCAATCATTTTTTCCTCATATCCAAGCAAAACAGCATTTCCATTTGTATCTTCTTTTATTTTCTCAAAGATCTTCAAGAGATTCTTGCCGGAAAATTTCTTTATGACAGAGTATTTCACAAATATAATTATACTTTTTTGATATGCTTGTCATTTTGAACCTTGATTCTCCATCTTTTCACCCGTTTGAAATAAACAAGGAACTTTTTGAAGATTGCAAGAAATTCTTTCATGTTTTTTCATTTGATTTTGAATGTGTGAGTATTGGTAAGTTCTCAGAAGTCATCAACTTTGGTTATCCTTATTTCAGGCGAATATCTGGCGGAGGACTAGTTTTCCATGGTCCTCATAGAGATATATCAATGGCATTCTCCTTTTTTTCTCGTTCTATAAATATAAGGGAGATCTTCAGTCAAATTTATTTAAAATTATTAAATTTTATAAGATTAAATTTAGGTTTTAAATGTTCTATCAGAGATGATGGGATATATTCTAATGGCGATAAAATATTTGGAATGGCTGCTGCAAGGAAGAAGAATTTTTTTCTCATAGAGGGATGCATACTGGCTGGATCTAACGACGTTAAAAGAAATATTATAAAAAAAGAATTTATGTGCTTTCAAAATTTTGGTGTAGAAATTAAAAATTTCTACGATATCTCCTACAACTTACTCAAATTTTTGAAGGAAAATTTCGTAGAAATATGATCAAAAATGATCTTATTATTTAGCTTGTCGGATTTTTCTCAAAAATTTTTCATTTTTTATCACTTTGGAAAGAAAAATTTTTAAAATAATTTTCGTAAAGAAATAAAAATTTTTGTTTTTGTTCATTGTTATGAAAAAAGATATAAATTTTTACAAAAAATTTTCTTACAAAGGATTTTTATATTATATTTTTATTTTTATTAAAAAAATATGATAAAGGATAAAAGGGGGAAAATTAATAAATAGAGGTAAATAAAGGATGGTAAGATTAGAAAAGGGTTCAGCACTAATAATTGTAGATGTTCAGAATGATTTTATGCCTGGAGGAGCTCTAGCGGTACCTGATGGAGATAAAATAATCAGCCAGATAAACAGATATATAGAGAGGTTCAAGGGACACAACATCTTTGCCACATGCGATTGGCATCCGGAAAATCACATATCCTTTCAACAAAGGGGTGGGCCTTGGCCACCGCATTGTATCCAGAACACCGAAGGAGCTAAGTTCCACAAAGACCTAAAGCTCCCAGAGAATACAAACATAATAAAGAAGGCTTCTGACCCAGATAAGGATGCGTATTCAGGCTTTGAAGGAACAGAATTAGCAAGCAAATTGAAGGATCTTGGAGTTAATACTCTCTTTATTTGTGGGGTAGCTACAGAATACTGCGTAAAAAACACTGTCCTTGATGCCCTGAAAAATGGATTTAAAACCTACTTACTTACTGACGCTATAAGAGGGATAAATGAAGCTGACTCTCAAAAAGCTATAGAAGAGATGAAACAAGCTGGAGCTGAAACCTTGGAGATAAAAGACATTGAGCCTACCGAAAAAGCCGATAAGGTTATGGAGAAAGCGAAGGAGATAATAAAAGAAGTAACCGAACAAGTTATGAAGGATGTCTCAAGGGAAATTAGAAAAAAATCCATAAAAATTTCAAAAGATATTAAAAAAATTGTAAAAAAATCTAAAAAAGATATAAAGAAATTTTTAAGCAAGAAAAAAGGAGTAAAAGAAGCAGATTTTGTAGCTGAAACTATAAGGAAGGTAGTAGATTCCCTCAAAGGTAAGAAGGTTAGTAAAGAAAGGGGGAAGATTTCGCCCCGAGGTCTGACCCGGGGCAAAACAAAGAATAAAAAAGGAGGTGGGAAAACTATGGCTACTACTAAAAAAGGTAGTGCAAAAGCAAAACAAAAAGCAAAAAGCAAAAAAGCGAAAAAATAATAAAAAAGGGGGTATCTAAGCCCCCTTTTACCTAATTTTAAAAAACTGAATGAAGATCTGCATAGTTGCCGGTGGAACAGGTGGGCATATAGCTCCCGCACTTGCTGTCGCTGAAAAGATAGAACGAGAAGAAAAATTTTTCATAACCGGCAAATCTCGTGCAAGTGAAAAAAGATTCATCAAAAATATAGATGCCAAAGAAATACAATATATAGATGTAAAACCGATTGTCGGAAAAGGTCTGAAATCTGCTCTCGGATTTTTCTCCTCATTCTTATCATTAAAAGAGTCCTATGAAATTCTCAAAAAAATAAATCCAGATGTCGTTATCGGCTTTGGTGGATATGTATCTGGCCCGGTATGCCTTGCCGGGAAAATCTTGAAAAAGAAAGTCTTTATACACGAGCAAAACTCAGTTATGGGATTTACGAACAAAGTTGCATCTTTATTTTCAGATAAAGTATTCACTTCTTTCAAAGAAACGGAAGCTCCTATGTTATTAAAGAAAAAATTCGTGTATTCCTCTTTCCCGCTGCGCAATAAGTTCAAAGAAGATCTCCAACGCGGACTTGAGAAAAAAAATGATTCAGATAAACTAACCATATTTGTCTCTGGAGGAAGTCAAGGAGCTGTTGGACTCAATAAACTTTTTGTGGAAACTATTGAAAAAATAGCCAAAGTTTTCCCGAATATAAGAAACCACCTAAAGATTTTTCATCAAACAGGAGATCTTTCATTTGATTTTGTTCATAATTCTCTTTCTTCTTGGAACGCAGAAGTTTTTCCTTTCACTGATGATTTTGGATTTTTCCTTGGTATGTGTGATATTGCTATATCAAGAGGAGGTGCAGGAACCGTATTCGAAATCGCATTTTCAAAAAAAGTAGCTATTTTTGTTCCACTGCCAAAATCTGCTGGAGGACACCAGGAGAAAAATCCCAGATATCTCCTTAGTGATTCGTGTTTTATTGTAAGGCAGTATGAAAAACACAAATTTGAGATAAATCTATCTGACCTCATAATGAATGAAGGTTTGAGGAGAGACTTTGCAGAAAAACTCAAAGATATTCATGTAGAAGATGGTTCATTCCGTATTTTGAATTTTGTGCGGGAAAGAGGATGAGATCTCACTATAGTTTCTTTTAGAATATTGGGTGCTATCTTCGTATAAATTTCGGTTGTGGAAAGATTTGAATGTCCAAGCATTACCTGAACATTCCTTATATTCATCCCTCTTTGAACAAGATGTGTAGCAAAACTATGACGCAAAAGATGAGGATACAATCCATATCTTTTCAGAATTAACCATACTCCTTGCCTTGTTATTTTCTTTCCTTTAGCGTTTGTTATCAGATAGTCAGTTTTTGGATTGATTTTTCTCCTTTCATCTAAATAAATTGGAACTATCTTTTTAGCTTCAGTGCTTATTGGGATAAATCTCTGCTTTCTACCCTTCCCCTCTACCTTTATTATATCTTTTTCCGTAATATCATTTACCTTGAGATTTACAAGTTCAGACACTCTGAGACCAGAACCATATAAGAGTTCAAGTATAAGTCTATCTCTTACGCTTTCAAATCCAGAAATTGGTATTCCTTCTATTTTTGATGTGATCTCCGACTCATCTGGAACCTTCGGTATTTCTCTTGAATCCTTGAGATTTTTTATTTTTTTGATTTTCTTCAGTAGTTCTGTTTCATTTTTCTGTCTCGCAATAAATTTGAGATAGCATCGCAAAGCTGATAATTTCCTGTTTATACTCGTTGTATCATAAAACTCTTTCATTCTGTTGATCAGTGTTTCAACATCTCTTTCATCTATTTCCCTAAAGCTTTTTTCATTGAGCATTTCCTTTATGTCCTTCAGGTCTTTTATATATGATTGAGTCGTGTTTTCACTTCTTCCCAGAACAAAATAAAGATAACTCTCAAACTCTTCAAATTCATCCATTTTCTAAAATTTTAAAAATGTGTATTTGATCTCCGCTATCATATCTCACTAAACTTAATGTATGAGCATTCTACAGGTGAAGAACATAGAAACTGTTTATTACGATAGGCTTTATATCTTAAAAGGGATTTCTCTTGACGTGAATGAAGGCGAGATAAGAGTCGTGCTTGGTCCAAACGGAGCAGGGAAAACAACGCTTGCCAAAACTATAGCAGGGCTAATAAAAGATCAGCCACGCAAGGGCGAAATCATATTTGAAGGAAAGAACATAGAAAGGAAAGAAGCAGACAAGATAGCTCGTATGGGAATCATACTTGTTCCAGAAGATAGAGGAGTTTTTCCTGAATTGACAGTTGAAGAGAACCTGAAGATTTCCGGATGGAGTAAAGGGAAAGACGAATGGATATTTGATATATTTCCGAATCTCAAGGCTAAGATGAATGAGATAGCGAACAATCTATCTGGTGGCGAGCAACAAATGGCTGCTATTGCCAGAGCTATAATGAAAAAGCCAAAACTTTTAATTTTAGATGAACCTTCTCTTGGCCTTTCTCCAAAACTTGCTTATGAGCTTTTCCTGACTCTCCGCAAACTCAATGAAGACCTAAAAATAACCATGCTTATCGTTGAACAGAATGCTAGAATGTCCATTGAAATATGTCATTATGGGTATATTATGGAAAACGGAAAATTCGTTTTTGAGGGAAAATCAGAAGATCTAAAAGACAATGAACTTGTAAAAGAGCTTTATCTTGGTGGTAGCATAAAAAAACCAGAAAAAGGATGGAAACTCTACAAAACCAAAAGAAGATGGTAATGAGATTTTGCGAAAGTTGTGATTTTTCTTCTTTATAAACTATAAAACCTATCATATGAAGCTTTGGTTTTCAAAGTATCAAGCTCTTGGGAACGACTTTTTAGTTGTAGATCTGAGAGTTCCACAGGGAGGGGATAATCTTTCTTTATCGGATTTTGCAAAGAAATATTGTTCAAGAAACTTCGGCATAGGAGCTGATGGAGTTTTATATCTTTTACCGCCATCAAACGATGAGTTTGACTTTAAAATGAGAATATTCAACGCTGATGGATCAGAAGCTGAGATGAGCGGGAACGGAATAAGATGTCTTGGTCAGTATGTTTTTGACATGCAACTCAAAAAGTCAGATCAGATAGTCTTTGAAACAAAAGCTGGGAAAAGAGTTGTTCAGAAATCAGAAAATGGTCTTAAGGTTGATATGGGTAATCCAACAATTCTATCAGATTTTAAATTTGAGGGTTTAGAAGGTGTAAGAGTAGATACAGGCAATCCACACATTGTGTTTTTTGGTAATTTTTCGCGCGAAAAATTCTTAGACATTGGGTCAAGGGTATCCAAAGAGTTCAATTCTAATGTAGAGTTTGCGAACGTAATTTCGGTGTCTGAAGTCAATGCTTGGGTTTGGGAAAGAGGTGTAGGAGAAACTCTTGCTTGCGGGACAGGAGCTACAGCTATAACCAAAGCCGGTGTTGAAAAAGGTCTTCTTCATAAAGGTCAGAAGGTAAAAATAAAATTTTTAGGTGGAGAGCTATATACCATAATACAAGATTATAATGTCTTTATAGAAGGAAAAGCTAACTATGTATTTTCTGGCTATGTAGATTTGTGAGATTTATGGCAAAGCAGAAAAAAGAGGAAGCACTTAAAGATGTAAATAAAAGCGAAGGAGGCACAATTCAAACCGAACAAGAAACGCATCTGAAAGAAAATGAAGAACAACCTAAAGAGAACAAAGGTGATGCATATGATGTAGAGGTTGAAATAAAAAAAGATTTAGAAAAAGAGTCTGAATTGAACCCAGCAAAACTTGTAGAAGAAAACATATCCTTGAAGATCCAGATAGAAGAGCTTAAGAACCAGGTCAACGAATTCAAGCAAAAGTGGATATATACATTTTCGGAATACGAAAACTATAGGCGTAGAGTCAAAAACGAGATAGAATCAGAGGTCAGAAACAGGATTTCAAAAATAATAGAGAACTTCATTGAAGCAGTAGATAGTATAGAGTCTGCGATGAAATACATAAGCGATGAGAACACCCTGGCAGGGATAAAGCTTATAAGGGACATCATAGAAAAAGCAATGGAAAGGAGCGGAGCTAAAAAAATCGATCTTAAAGAAGGAGATTTGTTCGATCCAGCAAAATGTGAAGTAATAGATTTCATGGAATGCGATAAAGAAGAGGATGACAAAAAAATAGCAAAGGTCGCATCGGTAGGCTTTGAATTCGAAGGTAGAATCATAAGACCGGTAAGAGTTATAGTTTGGAAGAAAAAGCAGGAACAAAAATCTGATGGGAAATAAAAAAAACATAACAGGCGTCGAGGGAACATTTTCCGAACTTCTTGAAATAGTAGATACTTTAAGAAAAGAGTGTCCATGGGACAGAGAACAAAAGGTTGAAGATATAAAGTTTAAGTTAGTAGAAGAATCCTATGAGGCTATTGATAGGTTTGATAAAGGAGACCTAGAGGGGTTCGCGTCTGAACTTGGAGATGTTCTTTTGGTTGTTCTCTTTATGATAAGAATAATGCAGGATGAAGGGAAGTTTGATTACAAGTATGTTCTGAAAAAACTGATTCACAAGCTAATAGAGAGACACCCACATGTTTTTGGGGAGAAAAAATTGGATAACGCGAAGGATGTTCTGAGAAACTGGGAGAATATGAAAGGGAAAATAAAAAAGGATGATTTTAACATATCTATGCCATCCCTTTACCTTATTTACAGAATCATCGAAAAGATAAGGAACAAGCTTGGGAGTGTTGAGGATCTCAAGGAGAGATTTAAGGTTGATAGGATTGACAATTCTGATATTCCAGAATTGATTTTCAGGTATAGCGTTTTGTGCGCTCTTGACGGTATAAATTTAGAGGATGAGATGAGAAAAAGAGCCATCCAGATCATTGAGAAATTAGAAAATAGTGAAGACTTTCTTGTGGATAGTCTTTTCAATACAAATAATCCAAAACCTAAAAAATCCTTGGAATCGTGAACTACTCCATCTTATAGAAGATGGAGCTTCCTGCTTCAACGAGGCTCATAGGCCTCTCCACAGTTCGGGACGTCCCTACCCTACCACCCTTGACAACCCTTTGGTTATCAGGGTTATAATTATAATCAGAAACTGACTTCTTGTCAAATTCTTGAAATTCATCTCCACACCGTAGAGAATGGAGACTTCTTGCAAGATTCAGGTGAAATCTTCTAATCTCCTTAACAAAAACAAAAATAAATAACAAGACAAAACTGAATTTTCCAACTTAAATATAAAAGAATAGAAAATAAGATAATATGCATCAGGATAACAGAGATATCATATTCACCGATGAAGATGAAGAAGACCAGGGGAAAGGCGAACAGATACAATCATCTTTGGCAAAAATCTCTGAAACTGAAATAGGTAAGTTTAAAGAAGATATACCAGTTCCAGTTATAACTTTGTTTGGTAATCCAGTTTTCCCGGGAGCACTTTCACCCGTTTCAATAACAGATGAAGATACAATATCTGCAGTGGAGCAAGCCATTTCATCACATAGGTTTGTATTTGCAACTATAATAAAAGACAATCCAAAAAGTCCAAAAGACATAGAAAGCTTTGGAACAATCTGTTTCATAGCAAGAAGTGGGAGAGGACCAGATGGAATATACAGGGTATTGCTATTTGGACAAGCGAGAGCCAAGATTGAAAACTTTGTACGAGAGATCCCACCACTCCTTGTCAGAGTGAAAATCCTTGAAGACAAAAGACCTTTGATATTTGACCCTGAACTTGAAGCTTATACGAGGGAAGTAATCTCAATGTTTATAGAATACATATCTTTACTTCCCATCAAACCTCCACCAGAATTTATCGCCTTCTTGAAATCAATAGATATCCCGGGAAAGCTAGCTGACATTATTTCATCAAACCTACCGATCAGAGCTCGTGAGGCTCAGGACCTTATAGAGACAATAGATCAAAGGGAAAGGATGAGAAAACTACTCTCAATTTTACTTAGGGAGAAAGAAATCACCAAAGTGAGATCAGAAATATCAAAGCGAATAGGCGAAAAGATAGAAAGGGCTCAGAAAGTAAGGCTACTTCATGAAGAAATGGAAGAAATAAGAAAAGAAATTGAAAGATTGGAGGGCCAAAAAAAAGACGACCTTGAAGAGTTTAGAGAGAAGGCTCAAAAGATTCCAGAACAAGCAAGAAAAGAAGTACTAAGGCAGGTAGATAGACTTGCGTCTATACCAACAGAATCCCCAGAATATATTGTTATAAGAAACTGGGTTGAGGAAGTATTAGCTTTACCGTGGACGGAAGAGACAGAAGATAAACTTGATATAAAAAGAGCAAAGGAAGTTCTTGATGAAGACCATTGGGACCTGGAAGATGTTAAGGACAGAATAATTGAATTTCTATCAGTTGGGGTACTAAAAAATGAGATACCAAAGGGGACAATACTGTGCCTGATAGGTCCTCCAGGTGTCGGCAAGACATCACTTGGAAGATCTATAGCGAGAGCTCTTGGAAGAAAATTTGTAAGAGTTTCACTCGGTGGAGTCAGAGATGAAGCAGAAATAAGAGGGCACAGAAGAACATATATAGGAGCCATGCCTGGTAGAATAATTACGGGGATGAAGCAAGCCGGGTCAAAAAATCCAGTCTTTATGCTTGATGAGATAGATAAAATGTCCTTTGACTTTAGAGGAGACCCTGCTGCCGCACTGCTTGAGGTTCTGGACCCAGAACAAAACAACGCCTTCGTAGATCACTACATCTCTGTTCCCTTTGATCTTTCAAAAGTTCTTTTCATCACAACAGCTAATGTTGCAGAGAATATCCCAGGACCTCTGCTTGACAGGATGGAGGTTATATATATCCCCGGATATACAGACCTTGACAAACTCAACATAGCAAAAAAGTATTTCATACCTAAAGCACTTGAGAACACTGGACTCAAAGGTAAATATGAGATAGAAATGAAAGATGAAGCAATTCTAAAGATCATAAGAGAATACACCTACGAAGCAGGTGTTAGAGAACTTTCAAGAAAAATAGACTCCCTCTTTAGGAAGATAGGGAGAAACATTTTATCAGGTGAAGGAATTATAAGCAACGGTAAAACCGAGGTTTCAGCTGATATCGTTGGTAAGCTTCTTGGTCCCCCTACCTTCATAAACTCTGAGGAGGTATCTGGAGCTTCCATTGGTGTAGCTACCGGTCTTGCTTGGACACCAGCTGGTGGTGATATAATGAAAATAGAAGCTGCATTGATACCTGGGAAGAGTGAAATCCACCTTACAGGAAGCTTAGGAAATGTCATGAAAGAGTCCGCAGAGGCAGGAATAACTTATGCACGAGTTAATGCGAAAAATCTCGGAATAGATCAGAAAAAATTCAATAATTTCGGAATACATATTCATGTTCCGGAAGGAGCTGTTCCAAAAGATGGGCCATCTGCCGGAGTGACAATTTGTGTTGCGCTCGTTTCTACACTATCTGGTAAACCAGTAAAGCAAGATATAAGTATGACAGGAGAAATAACGCTAAGAGGAAAAATTCTTCCTGTCGGTGGTATAAGAGAAAAAGTGTTAGCTGCCTACAGATTCGGTATTAAGGAAGTTATCCTCCCCTACGACAACTTTAGAGATCTTGAAAAAATTCCTCAAGAAGTAAAGGAAAAAATGAAATTTCATCTGGTAAAGCATCTTGATGAAGTATGGGAAAAGGTTTTTATTAAAAACCCAAAAAACAACAATAGCAATAAATTGCATAAAGCTCTCAAGAAGAAAAAATCTAAAAAGCGATAAATAAAATCTGAAAATATTGAAGAGAAATAAAAAAAGCGAATAAACAGAAAGATAATGAGACAGAAAAAAATCATAGCGCTTAATGTAGGAATGCTTCTGCTATATTTTATAACACAGAGTTATATTCCTCTTGTTATCGCATTAATATTTTCCGCCCTTGAAACCTTCAGTGAAAAAATATCTGAAAAAGTTTTTTTCATCGTTGAAAAAACCTTGAAAGAGATCGGAAACATATTGTTCAACTTCATCTTACTTCTTGCTTTCTACCTCATTATCACCCCAACTGGTATGATGTGGAAAGCATTTTCCAAAAAAGATAAAAAAGACCAAAAATCTTATTTCAAAGAAGTTAATAAATCTTTTAAGTTATCAGATTTTGAAAGGCAATTCTGATTTATCTCATATTTTAGACATTAATGAAATTTTCCCAAAGCATATATAAGTTCAAAACATGATCGATATTTCAAGCAAAATAAAAACAGAGAGAATAGCTAAGGCACAAGCCTCTGTGGAGATCTCACCTGAAACCTTGAAAATTATAAAGGAAGGTAGAGTTCCCAAAGGGGATGTGTTTGAAGTTTCTCGTGCTACCTCGATTCTATCGGCAAAAAAGACCTCAGAGATTTTGCCATTCTGCCACAATATACCGATTGAATGGGTTGATGTCAAGTTTGAAATCAAAAACAATTCTATCCTGATAGAAACCACGGTGAAATCTGTGTCAAAGACTGGATGTGAGATGGAAGCTCTTTTTGCTGCTTCTGTTTGTGCCCTCAACATATATGATATGCTCAAACCAATTGACAAACAGATAAGAATAACAGATATAAAAATCGTAGAGAAAAAAGGGGGAAAATCTGATTTCGTTGAAGAAATACCTGAAAACTTCAAGTCCGCAGTTCTTGTAATATCAGACTCTGTCTATTCTGGTAAAAAGCAAGATAAATCTGGCAAAATAATTGTTGAAAAGCTAAAAGAAATTGGAATAAAAAGTGTAGAATATAAAATAGTTCCGGACGAAGCAGATCAGATATCAAAAGAGATACTCAATTGGTGCGATAGAGGCTTTGATCTTATACTGACAACTGGAGGAACTGGACTATCTCCAAGAGATACCACGCCGGAAGCAGTAAAACCACTGATTGAAAAAGAGATACCAGCTATCATGGAGGCCTCAAGAGCTTATGGTCAAGAAAGAACACCCTACTCTATGCTTTCAAGAGGGATAGCAGGTGTGAGAGGAAAAACACTAATAATAACTCTTCCCGGATCTTCACGCGGAGCAGAAGAATCCATGAACTCACTGTTCCCATACGTCCTACACATATTCAGGATGATGAAAATGGGAAAACACAAAGAAAGTTGAATGGTTTTATATGAATCCAAGATAAATCAATGTCTGAAGCATCTTTTTCCGGTTGTAAAGAGTTTTATTCCAAGTTTCTCTGCGGTTTTTATAACATCGGCATCCCTTATTGAACCTCCAGGATGGGCAACGAAAATCTGTGAGTCTGGAAATTTTTCCTTTATCCCAGAATTTATTACCTCTAAAGAATCTGGGAAAGGAAAAAATCCATCTGAAGATACAAAGAATTTTTCAAACCCATTTCTTCTGTGAGCAGAGATATGCTCACCAAGTTTCTTCAAGGCAAATTCTGCTGAATCAACTCTTGAAGTAAAACCAACACCTATTCCCAAAAGTTGAAAACCAGATGTTATAGCAACACAATTTGATTTCCCAAAACGGGCAATTGTATAAGAGAACATAAGTTCCCTTATATCTTCTTGAGAAAATTCAAATTCGTAAGAAGGTTTAAAATCATTCTCCTGAATATCCTCATCTAAATCACTGTATTTTTCATAAATAAAGCCACCAAGAACACTTTTGATCTCCAAAACCTCATTTTTCACAAAATCTTCGCCGAACCTTATTAACCGAGCCTTCTTTGCAGAAAGAATTTCAATAGCTTTATCATCAAAATCAGGAGCTGCTATAACATCAAAAAATTTTCCTTTCAACTCCTTAGCGATCGCGCCAATCACAGGAAAAGAAACAGCAAGTATTCCACCATAGGCGGATTTCTGATCTGAATTCCAAGCAAGATTTATTGATTCTATTGGGTTTTCCGAAGACGCAGCACCACATGGAGAACCATGCTTAACTATGCAAGAAGAATAAGTCCCAAGAATTCTCCTCAAAGCAAGAGCGCATCTCACTGCAGAATCAGCATCGTAAAGATTATTCAAAGATATATCACCTTTCAAGGACTCAAAATCTGGTAGCCTTCCACCAACTAAAAGGAAACCTTTTCTATCAGGATTAGTTCCATATCTCAAATCTTTATAAACCTCAAAAACAATCGGGATAAAATCCCAACCAAAGTATTTGACATAGTTCTCAAGTTGATATTTCAGAACATATCTCGCAGCCTTCCTGTTGAGTTCTTGCAAAAGATCATACGGTATACCCCCCATATTTTTCAACGTAAGATAAACAATGTTGTAATCTTTTGGTTCAACAACAACGAGAGTTCTATCACCAGCTTTTATCCCTGCTCTTATAAGAGAAACTCCACCGATATCCGGTTCTATACCCGGGTCATATAGATTAACCACGAGAATATCAAACCTTGATATATTCAATTTTTGAGCTTCTTCATTCGTTGCGAGTATCCTTGCAAATATATCGGGATGGAGCGTTTTCACTTTACCTCCAAGTATTTCAGGAAATCCTGTTATTTCTGCCAAATATCTAACATTAACTCCCGAACTTTTCAGGTAATCCGCTGTTCCACCTGTTGCAAATATATCTATACCTAAAGAATCAAGCTTTTTAGCAAAATCATCTATACCTCGTTTATCATAAACAGATATAATAGCAGTTTTTGCTTTGATCATAACAAAGTTAAATCTTCATTTTTCCTGTATCTGAATACTCTAAAAACAGATTTTTTATTCAGAATTCAGCTGAAATCCTGATAACAAAATCAATAAGCTCCCTCAGTTCTTACAACGACCGCTATTGTTCTTAGGATTATAACTATATCAAGCCATATAGACCAGTTTTTCATGTACCAAACGGATATAACATTTTTATCTTCGTGTGATATGTTAGCCCTTCCCATAACTTGAGCTAGTCCAGTTATACCCGGTTTTATGTATTTTGCCCATTCCATATAGTATTCACTACAGCGCTCAACTTCTTCTGGAACAAGCGCTCTTGGACCAACTAAACTCATATCCCCCTTAAGAACATTTATTATCTGTGGAAGCTCATCTAAAGAAAACTTACGGAGAAATTTTCCAACACGAGTTATTCTTGGATCATAGCCTGGAATTTTACCAGTTCGCATATATATATCACGAAATTCCTGATTTTCCTCAAGATATTTCTGCAATATTTCCTGGTTATTCACATACATAGTTCTAAACTTGTAACACTTAAATTTTTTCCCATTCTTCCCGACTCTTTCCTGAGAGAATATCACCGGTCCTGGGGAGTCTAATTTTATGGCAATTGATATTATAATAAGAAGAGGAAAAAGCATCACAAATATTAGCAAAGATATGATTTTATCCATAAGTTCCTTCAAGAATCTGTTGAGAGGATTGGCCAACTTATTTTGAACAGTTAGAAAAAGGACCTGATGACCAAAAGAGTGTCTAAGCTCAGCCAAAACAGGAAGTCCGAACATATCTGGGACAACAGAGACTTTAGGAACAAATTTTTGTAAATGACTTGCAAGCGCAGTCAAAGCCTTATCTCCCAAAGAAGGAATGGCTAAAATTACTTCATCAACATGAGTTTCCTTCAATATATTCCATATATCAGTTGTCCTACCTATGACAAGAACATCTCTGCCTCTGAATTTCCAAACAGGTTTCCAAAGCTTTGCTCTATCATCATCTAGAACTCCAACTACATCATAACCCAGAGATCTTTCAGAATCTATGGATTTAAGAACACGCAAACCAGCCAAGCCACCACCGACAATAATAACTCTTTCACGCAAGCCGAGAATCCAAAGAATATCCTTAAGTGCAAACCTGCCTATAGATAAAACCAAAGTACCGATCAACAAAAAAAGAAAAATATCCAAAGATAACCTACTAAAATCATTGAAAATATACAGTAATGATGTAAATAAAAATACCCCTGTTATCCTTCCAATCTCATCCCATAATGGGAATCTCCTTGAATAAAGGTTGTATATAAGTGAGATTATAAGATAAACTGGAACAACAAAATAATGAAGATTGAAAACATTAGAAAGAAGAAACAGCAAGATAGAATCTAATCCAGCGAGTGAAAAACTATATATGACATTTTTGAGGAGTATGCTTTGGCCACGCTTTTCAGATATTTCGTGCGGAGCAAAATTAAGAATTTCCAAAATATCAAAATCTTCCGTTGTTATTTCCTTCTCGGGTATAGTAAATTTCTTCTCCAGATGATCGTTTATTAACGGTCCATAATAGGGCCTATCCCCCATGTTTTTTAAAGTATATATTAAAAACTAAACTTTATCAATAATACAAAAATAATCCATTGCAGAGTTCAGATATAGCAGATCACGATGAAATCTAGACGTGAACCTTTTAAAAGAAAATCTCCTTTGCCGAAAAATTTCCACATACTTATAGCATCATTTTATTTTTACGAAATACTACCTGATTAAGAAAAGAATGACCTTTCACATCTTCGAAAATTTTCCATAAAATTCATGCAATACTCGTATTACACTCATCACAAAGCAAAAAATTTATAAAAATATGAGGTATGAAACTTCTTTCAAAGAACTAATCTTAGGTGCAGAGAAAGAAATACTCTCTGTTATTATCGGGTTCAATCTTGAAACCTTAATCGTCATAAAATAGGACATAAAATTTTAAATTTGTAAAATCCATCTCTTTTATCGAAAAATTCTTATGATTTACTTACTATAGAATACATTCATCATGAAGGAAGTATTAAAACTTCTTGCAACAGAGAAATAAAGAAGTTCTCATCTATTCCTGCGAATTTTTCTCAAAAATGAATAAAGAGCTGGGACAAACAAAAGTGTAAGAAAAGTAGAGTTTAGGAGTCCAAAGACAGATGGGATAGCGAAGTTTCTACCTCCGACTATTGACTCACTTTCGGTAAATATTGATGGAACAAGCCCCAGGATAGTTGTCAGAGACGTCATAAGAACTGGGCGCAACCTTGAACTTGCACCCTCAATCAAAGCATCATTCCAACGCATCCCTTCTTCTCTCCTCTTTTTCTCAACAACATCAAGAAGCACTATACCGTTATTGACTGCTATACCTGAAAGCAAGAATATAGATATTGCAGCAAGCACAGAAAACGAAGTCCCAGTCAAAAACAGTCCCAAAATAGCACCACTCACAACAAGAGGAACAGTAAAAAGTATAATAAACGGAATCAGAAAAGATTTCAATATAACCACCATAGAAGCATAGACCAGAAACACTCCAAGGAGAACAACAATAATCACAGCCGAAAATGTTTTGCGTGTCTCAGTTAAGGCCCTACCAAACTGTACATCTAAATCCGGGAATTTCTCCTTAATAAAACTCACTATCTTTTGAGCGTCGGAAAAAGATGAACCTGTAGTATCTACCGATATCCTTCCGACCCTTAATCCATCTATCCTTTCTATTTCAAGCGGAGTAAGGCCAAAACTTACATAAGCTATGTCGGAAAGAAAAGTGGAACCATCTTGTATGAAAGGAGGCTTTACTGGTAATCTCTTCAGATTCTCAAGGGATATATCCCTTCCCTCCCTCGATCTTAAAAGTATAGCTATATCTTCCCCATATCTTGTAAATATTCCTACATTTACACCTGTGATAAGTGTTGTAAGAAGATCCCCGAGATAAGCTGGAGTTATATTCAAGGATTTCCCCGACTCCCATAGTCTTATCTGTAATTCTGGAACTGGCTTTGGCTGTTCCAAATCTGCTGCCAGAACAAAATCCAACTTCTCAATTTCATCAGAAACTTTCTTTAGCCGCTCAAGAAAAGCGACATAATCTTGTTCCGCAAGGTCTGAATAGACTTTAAGCTCTATTCCTCTTGATTGCCCGAATATGAATAGGTTAACCGGATTTGCCGGTATTATTCTAAAATCTTCGACATCCGGATTAGATGAGAGAATTTTAGAAATAATCCTATAGGCATCAAAATAAGATATATTTTTCAATTTAATACCAAGGAGAATAAGATTATCTGACTCCGTGAATCTCTGAGCGCGACCAAAAGATCTACCAAAAGCAGACTCACCATATCTAAAGAACATATAATCTATATTCTCTTTCTTAACAGCATCGGCGATATCATCTTTTATCTTATAAGCAACCCTTTCAGCCCATCTCCAATTCGCAGTTTTTGGAAGATATACAAAAACTCTCATATCTGGTATATCCTTGACCGGAATAAGTTCCTTCTTAAGGTACGGGAAAGTTCCAAACGGTATAAAAATGAGAATAATAATAATCAAGAGAAATAGGGCAGGTTTCCGTGCAACCTGTTTTAAAATCTTCTTATAAAGCCCCTCAAATGCAAACATTCCACCACCCCCCTTCCCGGACTCATCATTTAAAAAGACAGAGGCAAGGGATGGGATAAGAGTAGATGCTACGTACAAGGATATTATAGATGATACCGCAATAATGACAGCAAAATCAATAAATAACCTGAAGGCTAAATCTTTTATAAATGCTATCGGTAAAAAGACAATAAAGTTCGTAACTGTTGAACCCAAAAGCGCTGTGAAAACATACTCTGTTCCCTCAATTGATGCGAGTTTCAAATTTTTACCATCCAATTGATTCCTACGCTTTATACTATCAAGAACAACTATTGAGTTATCTATAACTATACCGGAAGAAGCTATTATAGCAGAAAGTGAAATCACATTCAATCCTATTCCCAGAAAGTATATCACCAGAAGAGAAAATATCAAAGATACAGGGATTGATACAAAAAGCAAAAGGCTCTCTTTAAACCTTCTTATAAATATAAAAGTAATGATACCTACAGCTAAAACAGCATAAAAAATGGTAATCCTTAATTCATCAATTGTCTTACGAATGGAATCCGAAAAATCAAGAAGTATCCTTATACTAACATCTGCCGGAAGCTTGTTAGAAATATCCTCAAGAGCTTTTCTAACTCCATCACTTACCTGAATTATATTAGCTCCAGGTCTCTTCCTTATAAGGAAGAGAAGAATATTCTCCAACCTCTGTCCATCATAAAGAAGTGATGATGAAGATTCATCTTTTCCAGCAAGTTCCACTTGAGCTATATCCCTTAGCCTCACAGGAAGACCATTTCTGACAGCAACAACAACACTCTCAATATCTGATATACTAGAAAACCTACCCTTTACAGTTGTTATAAAAGCACTATCAGAAAGATTTATTTTACCTGCAGAAAAATCTCCATTGTACTGTGATATTGCCTGCCTTACCTCCTGAACACCAATACCATAATTCTTCATCTTTTGTATATCAAGCCAAACATTCAATATCCTTTGTGCATCTGCAAGAATTAAAACACCTCCGACACCCGGTATGTTAGAAATCTTTTGAGATAAAATATCATCCGCAATACGATACAGAGAATCTCTATCCCTTTTCCCAAATATTCCCAAAAATAGCACGGGAAATGTAGATGATGTGAATCTTAAAGTTGAGACATTCACATTGAGTCCTATAGCTGTAAAATTTCTCTTTGTAAACTCCAACCTTTCATTTATTCTTTGAACAGCAAAATCTAAATTTTCTCCCTGCCTGAATTTAATCTGAATAACTCCAACTCCCTGCTCACATATCGATTGTATCTCTTCAACTCCTTCAACTGATTTTATAGATTCTTCTATTGGTTTTATAACTATCTGTTCTATCTGTTCAGGTGAAGCATTCTCCAAAGAAGCAGCAATAGAAACGAATGGGGGTTCGATCGGTGGGAGAAGATCTACAGGCAAAAGTGTTGAAGCATAAAGTCCAAGAACAACAAAAGAAATATAAATTATAGTAGTTCCCGGAATATTCTCGACTGCCCTTCTTATAAGGCTCATATCTATCAAATTTTAACTTCCCTTCACCCAGGAACAAGAAAAATCAGGAACATACAAAGGTCATATAGTTTTTATCTATATACAAAAAAGCAAATAATCTTACATATATCTTTTCTTGAAGAAAGTAAAATGTTCGTTGAACAATAGTCTTATATCATCTATGTTGTATTTTATCATTGTAAGTCTTTCAACTCCCATTCCGAAAGCAAACCCCCGAACTCCAGAGTAATCCACAGATTTAAAAACTTCCGGATGAACCATTCCACAACCAGCAACTTCAAGAAAACCAGATCCCTTACAGACTTTACAAGTTTTACTTCTTCCCATACATATGCTGCATGATATATCAACTTCTGCGGAGGGTTCTGTGAACGGAAAATAAGAAGGCCTAAAGCGAACCTTTATATTTTCGCCGAAAAACTTCATAAAAAAGAACTCAAGAACACCGAATAAATCGGACATCTTAACATCTCGATCAACATAAAGCCCTTCCACTTGGTGAAAAACAGGTGAATGTGTTGCATCCCAATCTCTTCTAAAAACTCTTCCGGGAGCTATTATCTTTACTGGAAGAATTCCTCGCCTTTTCTCCATAGCCCTTATCTGGACAGGAGATGTATGTGTTCTTAGCAACTTTCCATTTTCAAGATAAAACGTGTCTTGCATATCCCTCGCTGGGTGATCTGTTGGGATATTTAATGCAGTAAAGTTATACCAATCGTCCTCAATTTCCGGACCATCTTCAACTTCAAAACCTATCTTCTCAAATATTCTTACAATCTGTCTCATAACATCTTGAACCGGATGGATTGCACCAAAAAACCTTGTTCTTCCGTCAAGAGTTATGTCGGGTATCTTAATTTCAATTCTTCTCTCTCCTTCAAACTCTTTAATCTTCGCCTCAACGAAAGATTTTATTTCATTCAATAGTTTTCCCAATTCTCTCTTTTCTTGAGGGTCTTGTATTTTTGGGATAAGCTTAAACATCTGTGGTATTTTATCTTTCAAATAATCTGACTTGAGCCTATGTAATGCTTCCTTTTTTTCTTGATCGGACTGGGCTTTTTGTATCAGCTCTATAGTTTTCAATATTTCATCTTTCAACTCTTCTGCCTGTTTTATAGACATAAGAAGTCTTTTATAATTTTTTCTTGTTGTTTTCGCAAATGTTAATTTCTTTTTGTCTTGATGCTTAATTTATTTGAAAAGGAGAGGTGGCCGAGAGGTCTAAGGCAGCAGCCTGCTAAGCTGCGACGGAGTTAAAATCCGTCTCGCGGGTTCGAATCCCGCCCTCTCCGCCCCAGTAAAAAATCCAAAGAAAAAAGAAATATAAGTTTCAAATCAGAAATCATTAAAAAATTCTTTAAAATAGACCAAATAGCCATTTGTATCTATAGTAAATCACAAAAAATTTTCAACATTGTTGATTTCACTCACTTGTCAAAATTTTACTGTGATTTACTATAGATCTTTAAATCCACAAGAAGCTATTGTAGCTAAACCAATAAATTCATTTCTCATAGAAATAACTAAAATTTTTATATATGCGAGATGATGTTGAGAGAACAGAACCTCCTACGCCGCATAAAATAGAAGAAGCTCGCCAAAGAGGGATTGTCCCAAAGTCAAGAGAAATTGTTGGGTTATTCGTATTACTCTCAGTGATAATTTTTCTATGGTTGGCTGGAGAATCTGTAATCAGATCTTTTCAAGAAGGTATCGGAATAGTAAGCTCAAGGGAGTTCTCAGGTGAAACTTTATCATATATATTCGGTATTGTCGGGAAAATAGTTCTGCCAGTTCTTCTGATTTCTGCAGTTTTTGCAATTTTAGGAAATGTTATTCAGGTAGGATTTTTCATTGCCACAAAAGCATTTGAACCAAAGGTTGAGAAGTTTAACCCATTTGAAAACATCACACGCATATTTTCAGCGAGGAATTTTGTAGAGTTATCAAAAGCCGCAGCAAAATCTTTTGTAATACTTGGCATTGTCTTTATTTTCATATATATTAGCAGAAACAAAGTTGACGAATTTTTTGGAGTTGATATACTTAGCATACTTCCAAAGTCAGCCGGGGTTGTAGTAAGGATATCGCTTATAATATTAGGCTTCTTATTGGTTTTATCCATAGCAGATTATGTCTGGCAAAGATGGGACTGGTGGAAATCTCTTATGATGTCAAGAAGCGAGCTGAGGGAAGAGATGAGAAGATATGAAGGAGACCCACAAGTAAAAAGCAGAGTTAGAAGAAGAATGTTTGAAATGGCGAGGACCAGAATGATGGCAGAAGTTCCAAAAGCAGATGTTATAATAACTAATCCAACACATCTGGCAGTAGCTCTAAAATATGATAGAGCAATAATGAAGGCTCCGAAAGTCGTAGCAAAAGGTATGAACTACATCGCTCAAAAAATAGTTGAAATCGCAAAAGAAAATAATGTCCCCATATATCAGGATCCACCACTTGCCTGGTCCTTATACAAAACAACTGATGTTGGGGATTACATCCCTGAAACACTATATAGAGCAGTAGCAAAAGTTCTCGCTTATGTCATAATGCTTAAACAGAAAAACATAAAAACCTAAATTCCAAATAAATAAAATAAAAAAATCAAGCCGAGCTAATAATATTATTTCCGATACAGCATAAAAAAAGAATTCATGTAATTCCTACAAAAATGCGATTATGAAAAACGATACAGCTTTTTCCTTTTATCTTTGAGCAAACCTCAGTCGTGCCGCATTTTATATAAATTCTTAAAGAAAATATACTTTAAAATCTCAAAAGCTTCATATTTAGAAAATGCTCCATGAAAGAAATACCGGGTTCTTCTAACAAAGTATGCTAAAATTGTAAAATTTATAATATGCTTACACTGGTGCTTATAATCAATATAGCCTTTTTGATGCTCACAATAATATTCTCAATCAAGTTAAGATCAGATTTTGAAAATTTGAAGAATAAAAATGACAAAAAAGGAGCAGATGATGAATTGAAAATAAGGTTGCTTGGTCTTGAGGAGAGGATAAATTCTCTTGAAGAAGAACTAAAAAAGTTAGAGACAAAGAATATTGATCAGAAACAAGCAAAATCAATTGAATTGAATCAGAAAAATGATATAATCAACACTCCGAGAGTGAGCGAAAAAAATGGAGAATTAGATAAAAAAGCGAATATCCCAAAACTAACACAAAGTCTGATTATCAATCTATTCAATCAAGGTAAGAAAGAGGAAGAAATAGCAAATCTCCTTGGCTTGTCTTTTGAGGAAGTAAAACTAATACTTATGGTTTCACAGAAAGGTAAATAATAATATAAAGATGATAGGGATTTTACTTTTTGTAATTTCTACACTCAAAATAAATCACTTTGAATTAAACCAAAATCCTACATTTTCATACCTAATAATAAATCTCAACTCATCAAAGTTTGATTTTGTTCAGAAGATAGTAGATGAAACAATAGTAATCATAATCCACTCAGCTCAAATACCAGAAAGAAAAGGAGCAAGATGGGAAAAAGATAAGTATTTTGATAAAGTCCATTTTTCTGAGATAGTCGAAGACGAAAGAAAATCAGCTCTCATCTCGATCCACTTGAAAAGAAGCAAGGAAATAAAATGGCATATAGCAAGATCTGGTAGCGCAATAATCATATTTGCCGGTAAAGATATCCCTTTTACAGATAAAATAGATATTGAAGAATATATGAGAAGTTCTGTTGAGACAAGGAACTATGGAGCTATTGATATTCTTTTTGATTTTTCAAAATCTGATGATAAGGAGATAAGCGCAAAGGCTCTGTTTTACATAGGAGAGATGCTATTTAGGATGGGAATAGAAGCTAAAGAAATAACAACACTACTCAAATCTGCGAATTTCTATTCAAACGCCGCAAAAAAATTTTCAGAAATAGGTAAAATAGTAGAAGCAGTAGAATCAAAATATAAATCATCAAAAGCTTTTAGGATATCTGGATTTTATCCTGAAGCAAAGTTTCAAGCAGAATCTGGACTAGACTATCTTATAAAAGGTGAAGGAATTTTATCATCACAAGAAAAAAATGAACTTGAAACAAAGCTAATATGTTCTCAATCTATCGCCCTTGTTGGTATGAATAAAGCAGGAGAAGCTGTCAAAGTAATAGAAGGAATCAAAGATGAGAAAATTTCAGAAGAAGCATATGACTGCTACTGGTCCGCAATTGGTGTGATTGAATTTGAGAAAGGAAATTTTGAAAAATCAGCCGAATTCATATCCTATGTATCAGACAACTTTATAAAGTATGATCCAGTTATCTTGCCAAGATATGTAAAATCTCTCATTAGAACTAAAAGAGGATACCTTGCAAGAAAGTATATTGGTTTTATGATAAACTCACAGCTTCAAGAACTTAAGCCAGAAGCTTTAATTCTTCTTTCCGATTCTCTACTTCATGATGGTGATGAAATGAATTCTCTTAAATTTCTCTACAGAGTCATGAGAGAGTATCCAGGAACAAAATGGGAAATCAAAGCAAGACTATTTGCTGTTTTAAACAGAGAAAAATACTTAAAAATATCGAATAAAGTTCCAAAAAATGAAATCCCTCAAGATGATCCGATCTCTAAAACCATTCCAAACATAAAATTTATAATTACTAAATTTCTGGCTCCAGAGTCGCAATTAGCCCTAAAAGAATATCTGAAAATAATCTCTGATAAGATAGAAAAAGATCAGGATATAGAAAATGACCTGAAATTTTTGAAAGAAGTACTTCCAACAATAAAGGCTCTCAAGATTGCTCCAGACTTGTACACCGAGATATCCGAATCTATGTACGGAATACTAAAAAGCCTTTATGATAAGGATGAAAAAATAAAAGCTTTTGTATTCTACTCTGAAAACAAAGATATTCTTCCTCCTTTAAAAGATTACTCTTTTATAGAATCAATACAGAGAGAGATAGGAGGGGAGAAAGACATAAATCTTGAGTTAGCGCAAATAGAGATTTTATCAGAAGAACAAAAATGCGATGAGGCTTACGAGAGAATAAAAAAACTTAAAGATGGGATGGATCCAAGGGAATACTCTATTGGAATACTAAAAGTAGCTCTGTGTTTCTTCCGTATGAAGGACCCGAAATTCAGACAAATATGCAAAGAGGAAATATCGGAACTTGAAACAATATGCTACCCTCAAGAGAGCACGAATTTTGAAAGAATAAAAAGTCTAATTGAAGAAATAACAAGAGAATACCAAGAGACTACAAAAGAGATAAAAGAGAAATTGAAATGATATCACAGTATTTCTGTGCAAATTTGAAGCAGCTTTTTGATAATGAATTGAAGAATAACCCTAGTAAAATCCTAAGACAAAGTGAAGAAATTTAAATTATTTCTCATAGAAGATATAGCCTGTAAGACAGAATTTCGATGAGATAAGCACCACAAATAAATCAATTAATTTCTTTGATTTTATAAAATTTACTTACATAAATTTACATCTTAAAAATTACCTTAAGACAGCAAGTATTCAGTTCCCTCTTCCCTTGATTATCAAATCAGGAACCTTATCCCTTCAAAACATGAAATTACAATGACCACTAACCAAAAGTAAATAAAACTTACATAGATCTCAAAGAGAGAAAACGGATCGGCCCGCTGTCAGGATTTTCCATAAAACCTTGAAATAAATCGCTCCAAAACTATTACAACTATTTTCAAAATTGCTATGATTTTCTCTTACATAGTTCTCTCACACAGATTATTTCAAATTTTCGTATAAATATATGAACATCGCTTACATTGAAAACCTATGAAGTTTGATGTAAAGAAGTATTATCCAGAACACAGGAGCAACAAGATAAAAGGAGGAGTTGAAAGGGCTCCACATAGAGCATTTCTGAGGGCAGTTGGGATGAAGGATGAAGATTTTGAAAAACCGCTAATAGCAGTCGCTTCTCCTGCAGGAGAAATAACACCATGCAATCTTAATCTCAACCAACAGACGAGATATATAAAAGAAGAGATAAAGAGACAAGGTAAAGGTTTTCCAATAGAGTTTGGCATTATATCGGTAAGTGATGGGATAGGTATGGGACACGAAGGGATGAGATATTCGCTCGTATCAAGAGAAATAATTGCGGACTCAATAGAAACTGTTTTGCAGGCACATTTTTATGATGCTTTTATTGGAATAGGAGGTTGCGATAAGACAATTCCAGGAACAATAATGGCTATGCTGCGTGTGAATATTCCATCAATATTTTTATACGGCGGGACCATAATGCCTGGGGAATACAATGGGAAAACAATAACTATTCAAGATGTCTATGAAGCCGTTGGGCAATATCAAGCAGGTAACATATCAGAAGAAGAACTATACCAGATAGAGTCAAGAGCGTGTCCTGGTGCTGGCGCTTGTGGAGGGCAGTACACAGCAAATACTATGGCATGTGTTGCTGAGGCTCTTGGAATTGCTCTACCCGGATCATCCTCATACCCAGCAGTTGATCCTGAAAGAAAATACGTATGCTATGAAGTAGCGCGAAAAATCTGTGAATTGCAAGAAAAAGGTATCAGACCAAGGGACATAGTTACAAAAAAGGCTATTGAAAATGCCATCGCAGTAGTTGCAGCAACGGGGGGATCAACAAACGCGGTATTACACCTACTTGCAATAGCTCGCGAAGCACAAATTGACCTACGACTTGATGACTTCTCAAGAATTAGCAAAAAGGTTCCCCTCATAGCAGATCTAAAACCCGGTGGAAGATTCGTTATGTATGACCTACACAAAGCAGGAGGAGTACCAAATATAATGAAGATACTCCTTTCAGAAGGACTCATTCATCCCGACCCAATTACCGTCACAGGAAAGAGCGTTGAAGAAAACCTGAAAGAGATAACACCAATCTATTCAGATGTTGTTAGAAGTGCAAAAAATCCATTGAAAAAAGATGGAGGTCTCATCATACTTAAAGGCACATTGGCACCAGAGGGGGCAGTTATGAAGATATCTGGGATTATGGCAAAGAAAAAGCATGTCGGCCCCGCAAGAGTTTTTGAAAGCGAACAAGAGTGTTTTGTAGCAGTTCAAAACAGAAAAATAAAACCCGGAGATGTGGTCATCATAAGAAACGAGGGGCCAAAAGGAGCCCCAGGTATGCCAGAAATGCTACAGGTTACAGCAGCACTTGTTGGACAAGGACTCATAGATCAGATAGCACTCGTTACAGATGGAAGATTCTCCGGAGCAACAAGGGGTATGATGATAGGCCATGTATGTCCTGAAGCTTACGACAAGGGCCCAATAGCAGTCGTAAAAGATGGAGATATAATCTCCATAGATATTGAAAATGAAACCATAAATATAGAAGTTCCTGAAAACGAGATAAAAATCAGATTGCAAAAACTCCCAGACCCAAAACCTAAATTCACATCAGGAGTTCTTGGAAAATACATAAAGATGGTCCAGCCAGCATCAAAGGGAGCAGTAACCCATTGACCAAATACTGCACATAAAAAATAAAATAAATAAATATAAAAAATATTTCTCCACGCAACATAAAAATTAAAGAATAATTCAAATAGAACAGAGCTTAAAAATCTTATCTTGATCTATATATCTATCCTCTCAAAATTTTCCTAATTTGAAGACATAAAACCGCAAAATTTACGATTAAGTTCTACCAATATCACAAATTTTTCCATCCGCAGAACACACAAGAAGTAAAATCATCTTATGGGAAGATATGACGTATCTTTAAAAAATTTGTTGGAGGGTTCTGAAGCAGAAATATTATCTTTATTCGGGATTAAAGTAAAGAGGTTAAAAGTTCAAGATATTGAATTCTCTGAGGTAAGAGAAAGAAGAGCTGACAGGATATACATTGGGTTTATAAAGTCAAAGAAAGTTGTATTTCATTTTGAGATACAGTTGCAGTATCAGAGAGAATTCCCGTTGAGGATGCTTGAATATTTTCTCCTTCTGAAAAAGAGGTATAAAGACAATGAGATCTGGCAGATAGTTTTATGTGTTGGAAATAAAGTTCCTTCAAGATTTGTTCAAAAGACACCATTCAGCGGAGTTGAGTATCATTTCAAAGTTATAGACATAACAAAGATACCTTTTAGAAGATTTCAGAATAGTAGGGATCCGAATGTAAATGCTCTTGTGATTTTGAGTAGGGATGTGGATGTGAGAAAGATTTTTGAGAAGATAATGAATTATAGATTTTTGTCAAGACAGAAGTTAATGGAGTTAGTGAATAAGATATATATACTATCAGTTTTGGTAGGGAGAGATAGGGAGGTGGAGAGGGAGATGGAAGAGATAGGGAAGATAGACCTGACAAAAACAAGACTCTTTAAAAGAGGTCTAAGAAAAGGTATAGAGAAGGGACTTAAGGAAGGGCTCAAGGAAGGTATAGAGATAGACATAGAAGAAAGGTTTGGTGAGAAGGGGAAATATTTGGTAGAGCTACTAAAAAACATAAAGGATATAGGGAAATTGAGGGAGATAAAAAGAGCTATAAACAAAGCGGAAAGTATTCAAGATATTGAAAAAATACTTCGGGACTCAAAATAAATTTGTAAAGGTTATGTGAGTGAACTACTCCATCTTATAGAAGATGGAGCTTCCTGCTTCAACGAGTCTATAAGCCTCTCCACAGGCGTAAGTTCGGGTAGTTCCTACCCTACCACCCTTGATGAACCTTTGGTTATCAGGGTTATAATTATAATCCGAAACTGACTCAAGTTTTTGCAATTCATCTCCACCCTGTAGAGGATGGAGACTTCTTGCAAGATTCAGATTAAAAGTGATTCAGAATGCTTTTGACTACACAACAAGATTTTATCATACCCAATTGCTGACCAATTATCTAAATTCTTACTCAGTTCTAAGGTGTTTATCTGGTTAGGTGATAAGTTGGTATTCTACTTCAATCCTGTCTTCTGATATTACCCAAATTGTAAAATATCAAAAATAAAAAACTTCAGAGTAAGTATAAAAACTTCTACTGATTCCAAATGTAGAACTCCCTAAAAATTACTCTATTAAATATATACGATATCCTTACAAAAAGCTTGAATGAGAGAAGGAAGGTCAGGTGTTAAGATGTTTCCTGTCAAGGTGATGCAAAGAGAGCCCACAATGTCGTGTATTTGTAATGAAGGATTTAAGTAAGTTTTTACATTTTAATATTTCAGCTACTTGAAATCTGCTATTTGCTTAATTAGGAATTACATTTCAATCTTTAATATAGTAAAATAAACGGTATTAAATCCTTTAGTGGTAAGAACTACAAATTTGAAAGCTTGTATTTTTATAGCTTCGCCACGAGCTGATTTCCTTAACTACTTTGTCAAATAAATATGTACCAAAAATTGTCAATTTCCTCTTGCATTGTAAGTGGAGGATAAAAATTTGTTGATAGAACACCTAAAGCTTGATTCCATGATTCTTTATTTAGGAACAAAGTGTCATTCCAAAATGGGAAATTAAAATTTTGAACTTTACAAATCACCAAAATTATCCATTAAAATCTTCCAGAAATTAAGGAGGTAAAGATATGAGAGGGAAGAGGTATTATGAGAATTTAAAGCTAATAGATAGGACCAAGAGATATTCTCTTCATGAGGCATTGGAAACTTTAAAGAAGTTGAAGACGAAATTTGACGAAACAGTAGAAGTGCATGTAAAGCTTGGGATAGATCCAAAAAGAACAGATCAGGCAGTAAGAGGAAGCGCCGTACTGCCACAGGGGACTGGGAAACCCAAGAGAGTCCTTGTCATAACTAAGGGAGAAAAGATAAAGGAAGCATCTCAGGCAGGTGCAGATGAGGTAAAAGATGAGTCATTCATAAAAGAGATTTTAGAAAAGAAGCAGGCTCCGGAATTTGATGTCATAATTGCAACACCAGATGTTATGGGAGAGATATCAAAAGCCGGGAAAATCTTAGGTCCCAAGGGTCTCATGCCGAATCCAAAATCCGGGACACTTACAACAGATATCAAAAAGGCGGTGCAAGATGCCAAAAAGGGTATGGTTGAAATAAAAACAGATAAAGGTGGATGCATTCATGCTCCATGCGGTAAGATTTCCTGGGAACTAGAAAAGCTGGAAGAAAACATTGAGAGCTTTATAAAAACCCTGGTTTCACTCAAACCTCCAACAGCTAAAGGAAACTTCATCAGGAGTATCACTGTAGCCTCAACGCATAGTCCCGGTATCAAAATAGATCCGAACTCTATATTCAGAAAGAAATCTAAGTAATTATAGCCTAACTTTACTCAAAATATCGGCTGCCTTTTCTATTTTATTTGTTGTCAAAGATAATCTAACGAATCCTTCTCCACTGGGACCGAGACCTATGCCTGGGGTCAATATTATACCATATTTTTCTATGAGGTTTTTGACAAACTCCCTTGAGCTTCCACCGCAATTTATCCATATATAGAATGTTGCCTTTGGACTTTTGAAACTAAATCCACCTTTGCGCAAAGCTTCCTCCATCTTATCCTTTCTCTTTCTGTAGATTTCTCTTATCTCAGGAACTATCTTATCATAATTTTCAATAGCAAACTTCGCTGCCATCTGAACAGCTCTAAAAGCACCTGAATCCGTATTCGTTTTGACTTTCCCCAGAGCAGAAACAACTTGCTTATTACCGACAGCAATTCCTATTCTCCACCCAGCCATAGAGAAAGTCTTTGAAAAGGAGTGAAACTCTATAGCAGAAACTGATTTATCTTTAACCGCTTGGAAGAAAGAGATAGGAGGACTATCAAAATATATTTCAGAATAAGCCAGATCTACGGCCACAACAAAGCCATATTTTTTTGAATAAAAAGCAATCTTTTTGTAATATTCCTCATCAGCACATGCAGTAGTTGGATTATTGGGATAACAAATCCAAACCATCTTTGTGCGGGATAGTATATCTTGCGGAACATTCTCTATATCTAAAAGAAAACCTTTTTCCTCTTTCAAGGGAATATTAAACACTTTTCCTCCACAGAATTTGGTCCAAATAGAATAAACAGGATAAGCCGGATCGGGACAAATAACCAGATCCCCCGGGTCAATGAAAGCAATGTGAATGTGTGCTATCCCTTCCTTTGAGCCTATAAGAACAAGGGATTCATCAGGATCAAAGTCAAAGCCAAATCTTCTTGAATACCAACTAACAAAGGATTCTCTAAAAGATTTATCTCCTTCGTATGATGGATAACCATGATTGCGCGGGTCTTCTGCCTCTTCTTGAAGTTTCCTAACTATCAGGGGATGTGTGGGAAGATCTGGATCACCTATGCTAACGTCTATTACCTCAACCCCTTGCTCAATCTTTTTTCTTTTTATCTCATCAAGCTCCGCAAAAAGATAAGGTGGCAAAGATTTTATTCTCTCAGAAAGCTTCATATCTTTTCTTTATTGTTTTGCTCAGATAAAATAAGTGTTTAATCAGATATTTTTTCCTAATCAGATGGATAATCTGGAAGAATTTCGCGATTATCTACTTTTTTCAATGCTCTTTCGTATTTTGATCTCTCTATACTCTTAAGGTGCTGATCATATGTCTCGGAGAAAAAATGAGTTCCGTCTGGTCTAGCAACAAAATACAAAAACTTTGTTTTCTTAGGTTTCAACACAGCATCAAGAGAGGAAACAATTGGATTACATATCGGAGTTGGTGGTAATCCTCTTCTTGTGTATGTATTATACTCGTTATCTATTTTAAAATCAGAAGGTTTTGGTGGACGTGTGAAAATCTTCAGACCGTACATAACAGTAGGATCAGCTTGAAGAGGCATACCTATCTTCATGCGATTTAGATAAACAGAAGATATTATAGGTTTTTCAAATTCAAACTGAGCTTCAGATTCAATTATGGAAGCCAATATCAAAGATTTGTAAAGTCCCATCTGACTCTTCTCCAACATTTGAATTCTCTCTTTTCCCAACTTCACAAAAAAGTTCTCAACCATCTTAGCTATTATGTCCTTTGGGTGAGTTCCTTTGAAGAAAAAATATTTATCTGGATATAAAAATCCCTCAACAGATGGATAATCTAGGCCAATCTTTCTAAGAAAGTCTCTATCAAAAGAATATTTGATAAACTCATCCCTATCATAAATTATCCCCTTGTTAATAAGCTCATCGGCTATGTGATATATTGTCCAACATGGTATAACAGTTATGTCACGCCTAAAGTTTGAACCCAACTTGAACATATCGATCAGGTCCTGAATAGAGATAAAACCATCTAAAGCATATTCGCCAGCCTTAAAATCCTTATAATGCTTTTTAGACAAAATATAAAAGACAACGTGATTATCTATTAATCCTAGATTGTGTAGTCTTCTTGCAATACTAATCAAATCTTCGCCAAGTCTTATTTCAAATATAACATCATGAACTTCTTTCTTTTTCTGTAGATTATATAAAAGAAACAAATAGGAGAAAAATGAACCAAGAATAAGAAAAAGCGAAAATCCCAAAAATAAATACAATAATTTTCTCTTCACATAAAAATATTAATCTGTTTTTTAAACGATAACAATGAAGGAGAGAGTTTTATCTGGAATGCGGCCAACAGGTAATTTGCACATAGGACATCTTAAAAGTGTCCTTGAAATATGGAAAAAGCTTCAAGATGAAAACGAATGTTTTTACTTAGTTGCCGATATACACGCGCTAACAACAGATTGGGAAGAGTCAAAGGAGATCAGGAAAAGAAGTGTTGAGATGGTAAAAGACTGGTTGGCAAGTGGGATATCTCCTGAAAAATCTACAATAATACTTCAGTCTTCCGTTCCACAGCATACTGAACTTACGACATATCTTGGAATGATAACTCCTCTTGGACTTCTTGAAAGAAATCCAACTTATAAAGATTTCGCTCAAGAGTATGAAGATAAGACGAAGATATCAAATCTTGGATTTTTTGCTTACCCAGTTTTGCAGGCTGCAGACATACTTATATACAAAGCGAATAAAGTTCCTGTTGGGAAGGATCAAGTGCCTCACATAGAGATAACAAGGGACATAGCGGAAAAATTCAACAAGACATTCGGTGATGTGTTCCCTCTGCCAGTTCCTATTCTATCAGAAGTTTCAAAGATTCTTGGAGCAGATGGTAGAAAAATGTCAAAATCATATGGAAACGCAATAATGCTAACAGAAAGCATAAGCTCAATAAAGGAGAAAGTGAAAATTTATATGACAGATACTGCGAGGAAGACCAAAAGAGATCCAGGTGAGCCGGAAAGGTGTCCGCTTTACACACTCCACAGAGTTTTCACGCCAGCTGATGTTAGAACGGAGATAGAAGAAAACTGCAGAACCGCATCATTTGGTTGCCTTGATTGTAAAAAAATACTACTCAATTATCTAATCCCAGAAATAGAAAATTTTCAAGAGAAAAGAAAGTCTGTGGAGAATAACAATGATGTTATGGATATAATAGAGCAAGGCAGTAAAAAGGCTAGGGATTTCGCAGAGAAAACCATGGAAGATGTAAAAAAAGCTATATTTGGATAATGAGCCAATCATTAGAGAAAGATAAAAAACTGGAGAAAAGAGAAAATCAGAGTAAAGAAGTAGGAAATGAAGAAGAAAAAAAATTAAATAAAGAGAGAGAAAACCAACAGAGTGATGATGAGATAACTCTTGAGACAATATTGGAATACCTTGAGGAACTCAGAAAGCACCTTATAATACCAACCGTTGTTTTCATCGTTATGTTTTTGGCAAGTGTTCCATTCTCCAAAAAAATTCTTGAGATGTTTTTATATCCTTTCAGAGATATCATATCCGAATTTGTTTTCATAAAGCCATTTGAATCTTTCTGGATTCATATCAAAGCATCTGTATATCTTTCACTTTTTGTTTCCATACCTTTTTTTATATGGAGGATATGGCTTTTTGTTTCCCCAGCTCTCTACGAACACGAAAGAAAAATGGCAAGGGCAGTTATACTCGTAATCTCAATACTTTTTATCTTAGGTTCAACATTTGGATATTTTTTAGTTCTACCTGCTTCTTTAAGGTTTCTGATAAACTCTTTTTCCTCTGAAAAAATAAAGGCTATGATAACAATATCGGAATTTTTCTCCTTCTGTCTGAAATTTTCTTTGATATTTGGGGCAGCATTTCAAACACCGATCATAATAATTCTGTTAATAAAAACTGGGCTTGTCGAGAGACAGACTCTTGTCAAGATGAGGCCATATTCTATCGTTTTTGCATTCATAGTGTCGGCAATAGTTACACCCACCCCAGATGCTCTAACTCAAATAGCATTAGCAATACCACTGATAATACTCTGGGAAGGAGGAATATTTATAGCAAAATTCCTTTAACTCCTTTTCTTAGCCTTCTTTTTATCCTTTAAGATTTGTTTCTTCTTTTTAATTTCTTTTCTTTTCTTCGCCTTCTTCAGTTCCTTCGCCTTCTTCATCTTTATCTTTTCAGGCTTTTCCTTTGCCCTCTTTGCTCTTCTTTCTGTTTCAACTTCTTCCAAATCTTCCTCTTCCTCCTCATCTTCATATTTATCTTCTTTCCTAAATTCCTCTTCTATCTCTTCCTCTACTTGCTCCTTTATCTCTTTATCAAATTCTACTTCTTCTTCTAAAACTTGCGATTCTATACCATGCTCTTCCTCAGCCAAATCAGTTTCCTCCAACTCTTCTTCCTCCTCCTCTTCCTCGCTTTCTGGAGAGACTCTCAATCCTTCCTCCTCTCCCAATTTCTCCTCCGATACTTCCTCATCCTGAGTGATTTCTTCATCGGAAAACGATACACGATCAGATTCAGGCAGTTCCATCTCAACCTTCAAGGCTTGTTCCTCTATCTCAAGTTTTTCTTGACAATCTATACAGTATCTAACATATGGTACTTCAATCAGTCTTTCTTTATCTATTTCTACACCACAAAATTCACAGAAACCATAACTACCAGATTCTATCTTCTCTATAGCATGCTCAACCATCTTCAAAGTCTCTACATCTATTGATGAAGCTATATGTTCAACATCTCTTATTTTTTCCACTGAAGTCATATCAAAAACATCAGTCTTTTCCTCATCTGGTATATTAGATACCTGATACGACCTTGAAAGTATCTGAGCTTTCAAATCCAAAAGCTTTTTCTTAACAGAGTTCAAGAAGTTTACATCTATCATAGCTGAAACACAAAAATAATAAGATTACATGAGGACGAAGTTAATTTTCCAGATTTTTTAATTTATCAAAATTTCCAAGAGCTACAGATAAGACATTTTGGATCTCAAAAAGGGCATAGGGATTTATATCTACCTGTCCAATTTTTGCACCAAAATGGAGATGATACCCTGTACTTCTTCCTGTGCTACCAACATATCCAATTAACTGACCTTTCTTTACAAAATCTCCTTCTTTTACAGCCATATCCTTTAAGTGAGCATATATAGTATGTATGCCCGTGCCATGATTTATCACAATAAGATTACCTTCAAGGACAAATCGTCTCGCGACAACGACGATTCCAGAATTTGAAGCATAAACTTTTTCTCCCTTATTAGCCGATATATCAATACCTCTGTGTATTGGTCCAGAGACTCCGTTTATGACCCGCCTTGCTCCAAAATTATCCTTAACAGATTTATAGTTTCTCAAAGGAAAAACAAAATTTCCTTCCCACATTTTTGGTAAAGGTTCCCGAAGATATAAACTTTTGAGAAAAGCCTTCTGTTCTTTTATCCTTTCCGCTAAATCATCCTCCCCAGATACCTTCCGTTTCTTTCTTATCCTGACATTTATATGCTCAACCGGGAAATCTTTTTCACAGATCCGGAAATCTTCAAGCAATGTAGCTGTTACGGGCACTGGTATTATATAAAGCACTTTTTGATCTAAATCAATCTTGAAATCTGAAAAAGGTTTATCAGTTAAAATTATACCCCCTGGCTCAACACAGCCATTTGTCTCATCTATATAAACAACCTGTGCATGACCAGAAGAGAATAGGGAAGAGAAACCATAAAATCCCGACAAAAACAACAAAAAAGTTATAACTTTTGATAAATATTTAATCATATCATCATCACCGATAATATAAATTTAAAAATTATCCTATGAAAAATGTAATAATAGCTTCTATAATTTTCATTTGCATCTCAACAGAAGTTAGCTCTTCGGAAATATCTGAATTCGCAAAAGCTTTATTGTATGCAGAAGAAGGACTCTACGGAGAAGCAAACCGAAAGCTTGCTCCATACGAGATAACATATAGTGCAATTGTTTCAATGATGAAAGCAAAAATGAATAAAGATGAGAAAATACTTATTGATGGAAAATTCAAAACAATCCCTCAGATAGAAGAAAAGCTCAAAGATAGAATAAATTATGAAATTGCAAAAATACTATTTGAGAAAGGGGAAATAGATTCATCTAAAGAATACCTTTCAAAGATTCAAAATAAAAACACATCATCTGTTATGTTCGCTATTTCAAATATACAACTTCTTGAAGGTGATACAGAGCAAGCACATGAATCATTCAGGAAAATAAGAAAAGAATCTGCAGATGATTTGTCCTACAAAAAACTTGAAAAATCTGTAAAAGAAAACACTTCTGTTTTGTATATAGAACCACAAATCAAAAACTCATTGTTTTTCGGAAAATTGCCCGTATTGTTTAAAGATAAAAAATATCGGAAGAACTGGGATATAGTTTCTCAACTTTTCGGGAAAATAAAAGCAGATATCCTCCCAAGCAAAAACATATCCCCTTTTATCTCCTATGATCTTTTAGGTGAACTTTACACAGAAATATATGGATTCACAATACACAAAGTATCTGCTGGCGTGGAGTATAAGAAAAGCATCCCAATCGGTGGAGCTTACTCACTAAACTTGATAGCATATGGAACAGATATTTTTGGAACGAGTCATAAACTTTCTCCATACATATTCCCAACGAAAAACCTTTATGTTTCAATCAGCGGAGAGATACAGACATTTGACAAAGTACCAGAAAGAGAAGGTCCTATAATCCAGATGGAGACAATTTCAAATTTATCGTGGAAAATAGGCAGTGCAAAGTTTCAAAGCATACCGGCATTATCAGTTGGTAAGAGATTTTCAAAATCTCCGAAATTCTCCGAACTTTTCGCCTACCTTTATTTAGGAAATACATTAAGCCTATCTGAAAAAACGGATCTAAATCTCAATGGATTTGCTATGTTCTCAAATTATCCAGAAGATTTTGAAAGGAGAAAGACAAACATATATTTTACAATAAGCCCATCAATATGTCTAAACGAAGAATATTTCAAGTGGGAGATGCTAAAACCAATGTTTCAATTCAATTATTCAGATGCAAAGAATTTCTCTTGGAACAGAATTCTTATTGGAACAGCTCTTGAGTTTGTATTCTAAAAAATCACGCAAAGCTTTTCTTTCTTCTCTCCTCGTACTCTCTTATTTTATCTTCATACTTCAGAGTTACATCTATCTCATCAAGTCCTTCAATAATACACATCTTCCTAAATGTATCTATCTGGAATGAGGACTTGAAATCCAGATCATCATAAACAATCTGTTTTTCAAGGTCAACGTTAAGAAAATAAGGATCTTTTTTCTTTTCAAAATCAAAGGCTCTTTCAAAAAGGAGATCAACCTCCTCCTCTGTGAGTTCTATAACAAGCAAACCGTTTTTCAATGAGTTATTATAAAATATTTCTCCGAATTTTGGAGATATTACAACTTTGAATCCAAAGTCTACAAGCGCCCAGACAGCATGCTCTCTTGAGCTACCTGTTCCAAAGTTCTTTCTCGCAAGCAGGATTGAAGCTCCAGAGTAAAAATTCTTGTTCAGAACAAAGTTCTCTATTGGCTTACCCTGATAATCATATCTCCAATTGTAAAATAGGAACTTTCCAAAACCTGTTCTTTCAATCCTTTTTAAAAACTGCTTTGGAACTATCTGGTCCGTGTCAACATCAGCAACATCCAATGGTGCAACTTTCCCTCTCCAGAACTTCAAAGCTTCCATAAAAAACAAAGTAAAAAGATAAAATCAAGAATACATTTTTTCTATCAAGTCTTTGTATTTTTTGTAGATAAAGTATCTTTTCGTTTTCAAGGTAGGTGTAAGTTCTCCGCTTTCGGGTGTCCAAACATCTTCAACTATTTCAAATCTATGAATCTTTTCATAAGAGGGTCTTTTAGAATTAACCTCATCTATTATTTGCTGAATTCTTTGTCTTATCCAATCAGATTTTGCAATTTGTTTAAGATCTTGATTCAGGCCTTTTTCTTTGGCAATCCTGCTAACTTCCTCTTCATTGAGCGAAACAAGTGCGACAAGATATGGTTTCTCATCACCAAAAACAGCTACATTGCCAACAAGTGGATCTTTTTGAATCTCAAGCTCTATGGGCTCCGGTGCTATATTTTTCCCGAAAGATGTAACAATTATATTCTTCTTTCTACCCTTGAAAAACAGAAAGCCTTCGTCATCCATCTCAACAATATCACCTGTTTTCAGCCAGCCGTCTTCTGTAAAAGCATTTTTGGTTTCCTCTTCCAATTTATAGTATCCCTTCATAACAGAATCAGATTTTATGAGCAACTCTCCATCTTCGGATATCTTAACATAAACCTGAGGAATTGGAAGGCCAATTGAACCGAACTTGAACTTATTTTCTAAATTAACAGTAACAACAGATGAAGTTTCAGTAAGTCCATATCCTTCAAGTAGTTTTATCCCGGCACCAGTGAAGAACTTCGCTATGTGAGTTGGAATAGCTGCACCACCGGAGATACACAACCTTATCCTCCCCCCAAAAGCCTGCCTTATCTTTGAGTAGACAAGTAAATCCATAATTTTATAAATCAGAGAAAAATACAAAGGTGGAGCAAGCTTATCCCTGATGTATTCCGCATACCTCTCCGCAACTTTTTCTGCCAAATCAAAAATGTTCTTCTTTATACCAACCGAAGAGGATTGCTTTATTTTCTCGTAAGCTTTCTCATAAATTCTCGGAACAGATGGAAAAAGTGTAGGTTTGACCTCCTTGAGATTATCTACTATCTTAGCTATGTTTTCTGCATATGCTACAGTAACGGCATTTCTTACTGCATAAAATATAATAAGCCTACCAAATATGTGAGCAAAAGGTAGCCAAGCAAAAATTATGTCATCATCACGAGGATGTATAACATCGCTCACGGAAGAAACCATGGAAAGTATGTTCTTGTGAGTCAGCATTACACCCTTTGGATATCCAGTTGTTCCGGAGGTATAGACTATGGTAGCAAGGTCATCAGGTTTGATAGATTCAATATCTATTTTTTCATGAGATTGATTCTGAAACTTTTCAAAACTTGTGTAGCCTTCACCTGTTTCCTGAGAGTCATAGACAATGATGTTCTTAACATTTTTTGGAATCTTAACATTTCTCAAAAGACCTCTTCTTTCAACAAACAATATTTTTGATTCCGAATGCTCAAGAATATATGAGATAATTTCTGGCTGGATACCTGGGTATATGGGAACAGTAGTAGCTCCTGCGAATTGAATTGCAAGATCAGATAAAAGCCACTCTGACCTTGTTTGAGAAAGTATTGCCACTTTATCTCCATTCTTTACTCCAGAATCAATCAAAGCAGAAGCAACAGAGAGAATTATGTTAGTAGATTCTTTGAAATTTCTGACCTTCCAAACATCTTTCTTTTTGAATATTTCAAATGTCTTCATAGAGTTAAGACGCGCTGCCCTTAGAAAGGCTTCGGGGATGTTCCTGACTTCCGTGTTCATACAGAATATCATTTTGAAAATTGTAAAATAAGAAAACATAAAAGCAGAAATACTGAGACACGAGAAAGAGGAGCAAACCAAGGTGATCTGATACGCGATAAGAAGATTTTTTAAATGAAGCTATAATTATCCTACCCTATATAATTGAAACCTGTTCAGAAAATTGTCTCAATGTAAATCAAACTTTAGGCAAAATGCATTTTATGGTGTTAGCAATGCTGCAAGCAAAATTTATAATTGAAACTTATTATAAAACATAATTTAGAGGAAGTGTTAAGTTAAATAAGATGAATAATCTAAAATTAAAATATTATTCCAATAAACTAAACCTAATACTAAATTAGTCCCTTTTATTCTCTCTGATAAATCAGGATCAAGTTATATTCCACATCATTTATCTATAAACCCGATTAGTTTGCCAAAACACCTGCAAAAGCTTGCGGGCAAAATTTCTCTTTGGAAGTAACATCTGAAGTGGACTTGAGAATAAAGCTCTTCCAATGTCAAACTTAAATCATATAAATCATATCTTCCACTAATTAATAATTATTTTATAATAATACAAAAGTGCTTTGTTGCATCCATCAAAAACCATTGAAGTTTGTGATACTCAAGGAAATAATGCCTAACAACACAACAAGAGGGAAAATATTTTTCTGAATACCGTATCCATCAAATAGTGCGAGAATATGAAAAGTAAAATACATAAATCAGTATATTATGATTGCAACAGAGCAAGATAGCACTTAGGGTGCGTAAAAAATCATAAAGAATACACAGCTTGAAACCTGAGAATACCTCTTTTTATCTTGTCTTTTGTTGAAATAAATATCGCCCAGTTGAAATAAGTATCGCC
>CAZRNR010000007.1:0-59827 GCA_964601505.1 uncultured bacterium
AATTTTTGTGAAGATTTCCATCATATTTTTTCTGCTTTTAACTATGTTTGCGACAGAGCAATAATGAAAAATTTGATTCATTTTCATGTTTTGCACATTTATCTTGAGCTTTCACACTTTAAGTTTTTATGTTTTTTTATTTTTCTCCTTTGCGTTTTTTTATTATTCCCAGTGTCTTTTATTATTTTTATCAGATGTTTTCTTTCTTTGAAACTTTAACATTCTATTTCTAAACAGCTTTCTACGTTCATAATATTTTTAACAGAATTTGGAAATGATACTAATTCCTTTTCGTTGTTATATTTATTTATCTTTATGGATATCGACTCTTGGAACACTGACCTTAATCAAATTATGTTTCTGAATGATCTATGAGATTAGAGCTAAAATTATCTAAAATCACAGGACATCTTGAGCTTTTATTTCTGTTTTTTCAAGATTCAGGATATTTTCATAGCCTTTTGATTCTATATCCTTTGCCAGAGAGAAATCACCAGACATAACTATTTTACCTTGAAAAATGATATGGACAAAATTTGGCTTTATATAGTTCAAGATACGAGGGTAGTGGGTGATTATTATGATTGCCTTCTGATCGCTCATATTTTCAATAATGGCTTGAGAAACAATTTTCAGGGAGTCTATATCAAGTCCTGAATCTATTTCATCTAATATATATAGTTTTGGATTGAGGATAAGGGACTGAAGTATTTCAGTTCTTTTCTTTTCACCTCCAGAAAAACCTTTGTTAAGTTCTCTTTTTGTGAATTCATCAGGTATTTTGAGCTTTTTTATTTTTTCTTTAAGTTCTTTTGAGAATTCAGCGAATTTTTTCTCACTTCCTGCTATGCTCCAAAGAAATTTACCGAGAGGAACACCGGGTATCTCCTGAGGATATTGAAAAGCGAGAAATATTCCCATTTTTGCTCTCTCATTAGGTTTCATCTCATTTATAATCTTAGATTCAAATATTATCAATCCACTTTCTATTTTATATTTTGGATGTCCCATTATTGTTAGAGAAAGGGATGTTTTACCTGAACCATTGGGGCCCATTATAGCATGTATTTCACCTTTATTTACCAAGAGGTTTATACCAGAAAGAACCATTTTGCTATCCGCTTTTACATTCAGGTCCTTTATTTCAAGCATAGCGTTTAATATTAGTTGTGTTTCATGAAAATTAAAGATAAACAGTTAAAAGATAAAAAAGTGGGTTTGATTTTTATTTTACTCGCGGTAGCAAGTGGTTTTTTCACCGCATTATCTGATATTATATCTAAGGATTATATGAGAAGATTTGATGTAGATGGCTTTTTTGCTCTTTATGTAAGATGGCTTTTCTGTTCATTGTCTTTGCTACCCCTTTTGTTTGCTGTTGAGTTCCCAAAAGATACCTCTATAATTCTGGTATCTCTTGGACTTGTTCCACTTGAGATAATTGCTGGATACCTTTATATGAAATCTCTTGAGATTGCAGAATCAACATTGGTTCTTCCTTTCCAATCCTTCACACCAGTCTTTATACCTCCTTTAGCATCATTTATGATAGGGGAAAAATATTCGGCTCAAGGACTTTTAGGAATAGGGCTTGTTGTTTCTGGAAGTTTTCTCCTTTTCAGGAACAATGGATATATAGCTAATGCAGATAAGAAAGCCATATTCTATATGCTCGGTGCAGCTTTAATATATGCATTCTCATCCGTTGTCGGAAGATATGTTATTCTAAACACATCTCCTCTGTTTTTCTCTGTCTTTTATATGCTTGTTCTATCTCTTATTCTTACACCATATTTTATTAAAAAATACAGGCATTATAACTTGAGACATTTTTTCAAGTCAAGTATAATTCCATCTTTTGTTTTGGGCTTCACAACAGCTTTGGCAGTTATCACACACTTTGTTTCCGTCCTTAAGATTGAAACTGGATATATGATATCAATTAAGAGAACAAGTGTCATTTTTTCTGTGATATTGGGTTATTTGTTCCTCAGGGAGAAAAGTCAGATAAAAGAAAGGTTTCTTGGAGCTTTGCTTATGACTATAGGAGTTTTTGTTATCGCCATAAATTAAAAGCTCGGTTGATTTAAGAATATATACTTAACATTACTTTCATTTGGACAGAAATCACCTTCGAGTTTCTACAATCAGCTTTGGTTCAATCAATCCGACAAATTATCTCTAATTCCAATAAAACAGTCAAATCATTTGTTGAAAAAGTTTTTAGACGATTCTCAATACCTTAAAAAATAATGATTCATTTCACTGCTATCTAATTATTAATATCTCAAAGTGTAACCTTGCATAAGAATTGGTGCTTATGGACATTCAATATGGTAGGGTAGGAACTAACTTACGCCTGTGGAGAGGTTTATAGCCTCGTTGAAGCAGGAAGCTCCATCTTCTATAATATGGAGTAGTTCACAATACCTTCAGAAGGGATATATTTTGACCAAGATTCTCCAAAGTTCCAAATGCCCACGCAAAACTATCTTCTCTAATTGATTGAATATTTTTAAAATTCGTCAGATTCTACATATTAACTTGAATGTAGCGAAGTGCTACAAGATTACTCCAGACTTACCGAACAACTTTTTGAATATTATAAGATTATTCACTTCATTTGTTGTCTCATATATGTGAGTAAGTTTTATATCTCTCCATAGCCTTTCAGCTATTTCTGATTTATCAATACCCTTTTCTTCTAAAAGGTCCATACATATCTGACATATCTCATAAGATATCCAGGATGAGTATGCTTTTGCTATGCTGGAGTAAATCTCTACTTTCTCAATGTCCTTTGAGAGAATTTTCAAGAAGATTTCTTTTCCTTTTCCTCCTATGAATCTTCCGATAGATTTAGGGATATTTGAGAGAGTCTTCAGTAGAAGTTTGAAGAATATGTTTTTCTGCAATGACATCGGACCAAAGAAATCAATGAAAATACAGGCAGATATCCATATTTGTCGTGCTATATATAGTTTTGAGAGAGCTTCAGCTATTTTGTAGGCTTGAAAGTTGTTAAAGTCATTGTATGATTTTCTTATTATATCTACAGTTATTTTTATAAGACCTTTTGCTATTCCTGTAGCTATTGCACCAACTGGAGCGCGTGAGACCGAAAGGATCATCTCTGTGTTTTTAGAGCCAATATCCTCATCTGCCAGAATCATGTCATCTGGAACAAAAATGTCATCAAAAACGAGTTCAGCAGTTGGAGATGTCTTCTGTCCCATCTTATCTTCAACTCTTGAGACTTTGACATACGAAGAATCAAGAAGAAACCACATCATTTTTCCCGGTTCCGGAGAAGCTGCAACCGTTATATAGTTGGCGATTGAACCATTTGATATAAAAACTTTCCTACCATTTATAATGTATCCGCCTTTGGACTTTTTAGCTTTTGTTATTATTTTAGCCTTCATCAAAACTTCACCATCTTGCTGAACATCTGAACCCCCAGTCGGCTCGGTTAGTCCTAAAGCATATATCACAGGAAAATCCTTTTCTTTCAATGGTATTTCTTTAAGAAATTCTGAAAATGCCCCTATATATGGAGAAAACATTATAGGTAGCAGACCAAGAGCGTGAGCACCAAAAATTGTAAGAATACCTGATGAAATTGAACTCATATCCTCTGTGAAAAATGCATATGGCAGAGTTCTTATTCCTTTCCCTCCAAACTCCTCTGGTATTATTAAAGAGAAAAAGTTATATTTGCCTCCATTCTTTAGTAGCTCTCTATCAATATATGAAGGATTTTTCTCGGCCTCTTTTTCTGCTGTATTTATCCTTTCAATGTTCTCAACAATGAATCTTCTACCTTTTTCTCTTACATCCTCTATCTCTTCTATATAATTTTTAAACTTCCCATCTCCCAAAATTTTTAGGGTAGGGTATATTGAGTCAATATCATCAAGAAAACTTTCGTAAATCATACTTTTTTGGGCATATAAAGTATAGCCTTAAGATTTCTAATTTCCATAGATACCAAAGATTTTTTAGAAATCAAAACATCTTTTAGCTCTCCCCCTATCTTTGTACTTGGATTTAAATTAATTTCAGATGAAAGAAAACTTAGAGATATGTTTTCTCCAATCGCATCAACATTAGCTTTTATAAGAGTATTATCTTTTATCTGATAGGTTATAAAGTGAAATCTTTTCTTTCTTATAGGTAAAGATTTTCTTGCCTTAATCTTTACATCAAATATCTTTGTACTATCTGAAGAAAGAGAAAAATTTTCTTGAGAATATTTTATGTCGGATACGAATTTTGGATAATTATATATCAAGACTCCTGCAACATATGCAATCTCTGTCGTAACAGGTAGATGCCATACATGAACCTCAAATTCCCCCGACAAGAACGAAGATAAAACTTTAGCAGAACCAAAGGGAACAGTTATCCCTATCTCGTTGTATGGACCTATATCTGTCTTTCTATATTCAAAACATGTTACTCCAACAAGTGTTATTCCAGGTAGAAGCTCAGCTATTTTTATTCTTCTATCCTTTATGTATTTTCTGATCCTTCTTGAGCTTGCAAAAAACATATTGACATTTGCGGAAGCATCATAGTAGAATATCGGAACCTTTCCTTTTAAATCTTGAAATGCTACCTCAAACTGTTGTATCCCATCAAAGAATTTTTCTGCTTCCATTGTTTTGATCTAAAATATTTTAATCAATTCTTGTATGAAAATGTGAATTATCTCTATATATGAACACAACATATTATTTTTATACTGAATATTATGAAATATACATTTTATTTATATTTTTTACTTTTCTATCATGGCGGAATATCTGATAGGAACTTCTGGTTTCAGTTATGAAGACTGGAGAAATTATTTTTACCCAGAAAACCTTGATAAATCTGATTTTTTGTGGTATTACTCAAAGCATTTTAAGACGACAGAAATCAATTCAACTTATTATATCCTTATTTCTTTAAAGTCTGTTGAATCTATGGTTAGAAAGACCAGAGAAGATTTCATTTTTTCTGTCAAGGCGAATCAGATTTTTACTCATCGTAGGTATTACTCAGATACAGATGTTAAGAAGATGAAGGATATTCTATACGCTTTTGATAAAAAACTCGGAGTTTTACTTTTTCAGTTCCCTCATTCCTTTCATAAGAACAAGTCTAATCAAGATTATATTAAAAAAATAAGGGATGATTTTTTTGAGTTTGACATTACTTTTGAGTTTAGGTCTTACGAATGGTTTTCAGAAGATGTTTATAAAATTTTGAAAGACTTAGATATTGCTTTGGCCTGTGTAGATGAGCCAAGAATAAAAGGTCTACCACCGCCTATTTTTGTTCAGACAACAAAGAAATTTTCTTATTTGAGATTTCATGGTAGAAACTCTGAGAAGTGGTATAAGCATGAGAGACCAGAGGAGAGGTATGATTATCTTTATTCCAGAGAAGAACTTCAGGAATGGGCAGAAGATATAAAGAGCACAGATGCTAAAAAGTTTTTCATTTATTTCAACAACCATCCTCGCGCCCAAGCTGTAAGGAATGCAAAGATGATGGAAGAAATCCTTTTCTGAATATAAAAAATTCCCAATACAGCTTTTTTGTATTATTCAATAAACCTGATAAAGTTTTTATTTTTTTACAATGGGGCTGTAGCTCAGCTGGGAGAGTACCGGAATCGCACTCCGGGGGTCGGGGGTTCAAATCCCCTCAGCTCCACATAGGTGGCAATACCTCTAGTTTCCTTCGGCTTTCCTTTTGTGCGCAAAGAAGAAAAAACGCACAACTTCTCTCCGAAGAATGATGAAAAAACCTTATGAAGCTTGGCATCAAACCTGATTTGTAAAACACAGATAGGATTTCTCCTAATCTGCTTGGATTATATACAACATATATACGTCCCCCTTTTTTCAGTATTTTTGATGAAACTCTCGCAAAACTTCTGAGGTCAAATGTGATTTCCCATTTCGCTTTATCATACTTTGTAGAGATTTTTCCCTCTCCTACCGGAACATAAGGTGGATTTGAAACTATTATGTCAAATTGAAATTTAAAAGGAGCAAATCTTATATCTCCAGCAATAGAATAAGCCTTTATTTTATTCAACCTAAAATTCATTTCTGCTAGCTTTGCGACTTCTTTATCTATCTCTATACCATAGTATATGGAATCTGTCTGTAGAAAATTTCGTAATAACACAGGTATTATCCCACATCCTGTTCCAACATCAAGTATAAACTTTTTTGGTTCATTTTTAAAATGAGTCCCTTCAACTTCTGTGCAAAACTTACTCAACATCAAAGAATCATGAGAAAATCTCCACCTGTTTTTATACTGGAATATCTTTATTCCATATATTGTTGTCTCCTCAATTTCTTCTTGGTCATGAATCATGTTTGCTGTATTATTAAAGTAATATTTTCCTGATCATAAATCTCTGTTATTTCTGTTCCTTCGTGATTTTTTCTTTGCAACAAGTAGTGCAACGGCCATAGCTCCGATACCTTCTGTTCTCCCAAAAGTTCCTATTCCTTCTGGACTCTTAACCTTAACATTGAATGAACTTTTTAATATCTGGCTTACATTATACTTTATCTGATTTATCTTTGGTCCTATCTTTGGTTCCTGAGCAATTATTACTGAATCAACAGATTTTATCTCGAATCCTTCACGCTTTATCATTTTTATAACTTCCTCTAGTATTTTTCTTGAACTTATACCTTTGAATTTCTCCGGTGGGAATAATGTTCCAATATCCTCTTTCCCCGCTGCTCCAAGTATCGCATCTGATATGGCATGAAGTAAGACGTCAACATCTTCAGACGCTCCTTCAAGAGCTCTGTAATCAAATTTAACTTGACCTAAAACCAAACCCATTTTTTTGCTGAAACGATGCATGTCAAATCCTATACCTATTCTCATTCAAGAAACCTCCTATATAATATGTTTCTATCTCAACTTAATAAAATTTATTTTGTGTTCATAAGATATTTAGCTTTTCTTGGATTTATGTTTTTCTACCCAATCACTACTATTCCACAGAAAATTGAGATAAAGATACTGATTCAATCTTCTGAATTTGTGATAACAAATCTTGATGCTATGTTTGAATGTAATGTATATAAGATTTATAATCTTTCTGATCTCAAAAATTGCAATGATGAGAAAGTACTTAAATCTTTTGCCATTTTATCCATTCTGAGGAAAAGGATCGAAAATTTTATTGGATTCCAAGAGGATATTTTAAGGTATGTTATTGACGGAAAATGGAATGAGATGGCAAAAATAGATGAAGAAAAAGAAAAGGAATTTGATTACTTTGTAAAATTCGGTTATTCTATATATGACATCCAAGAAGAGGCGAGAAAAATATTAATTTTTTCAGAGAAGCTGAAAAACACTCTAGGAATTGAAATAAAAAACTTCATTGATTTTTCATATAATTACGTCTCTTATGGTGAAAATTTCTTACAAGAAGATTTTGATAGGGAGAGGAGAGTACAAATGAAGATAATATATGACTTTATAAAATCTTTCCTTTTAACTGACTTGAGATTCTGACAGTTCAAATATTTTGGACAGAATTTTTTAATTTTTTTGTTATGAAGAAGTTTGGTGAAATTCTCGAGACTCTCGGAGTTCCCAAAGATAAGATAGAGGAAGCTTTGAAAATTCAGAAGGAGAAATCAAATTACGGTAGGTTAGGAGAAATTTTGATGAAGATGGGGGTTATAAATTCTTACACTATTGTCAAGGCTTTGTCTATTCAGTTTGGTCTTGAAATGAAAGAGCGTATAAATAAAGAGGAAGTCCTTGATGAGATAACAAAAATATTTCCCCCGTATTTCCTTAAGGATTATAGATTTATCATTCTTAAGGTACCTAATTCAGAGTATATTTCTATTGTGTTAGATGATCCAGCTAAAAACCATCTTATTTTAGATCTACAAAAGAAGTTCAAAAAAATGGTAAAGGTCTTTTTGGCTCCATCTGAAGAGATAGAAAAAGTTATAAATGAGGTTTATGGTTTTGGGGATACAATGGAAGTTTCGCGTGAAGTTGAAAAGGCTGAGGAGATATTTTCCTCCGATGAGATAATCGAGACAACCCGTGATATCCTTGAGGAAAAAGGAGAAGCACCAATAATAAGGTTTGTCAATGCTTTGTTCTTTCAGGCTGTCAAGCAGGGATCTTCTGATATACATATAGAGCCCGCTGAAAAAGAGACAATAGTTAGAATGCGAATAGATGGTGTGCTTCACGAAATAATAAGAGTAAATAAAGTTCTTCATGATCCTATTGTCTCGAGAGTCAAGGTCATTTCTCGCTTAGACATAGCAGAAAAGCGTCTCCCACAAGATGGTAAAATAAAACTTAAGGTCGCTGGAAAAGATATAGATGTTAGAGTCTCTACTCTGCCTACTGTCTTTGGAGAAAGAGTTTCTCTCAGAATACTTGATAGAACATCTACAATACTCAAAATAGAAGAATTAGGTATGGAAGATGACATGGTTCAGAAGGTCAGAAACTTGATAAAAAGAACATATGGTATGGTACTCATAACAGGACCAACAGGTTCTGGTAAAACTACAACCCTTTACGCCTGCCTTTCTGAGATAAATTCCCCTGAGATAAATATAATCACAATAGAAGATCCTATAGAGTATCAACTTAAGGGAATAAACCAGATTCAAGTAAATCCTAAAGTCGGTCTAACTTTTGCCGCTGGTCTGAGATCTATTTTAAGGCAAGACCCAGATGTGATTATGGTTGGGGAAATAAGAGATAGTGAGACAGCATCAATTGCAATACACGCTGCTTTAACTGGACACCTTGTTTTTTCCACATTACACACAAATGATGCTCCAAGCGCTATTACAAGAATGATTGACATGGAGATTGAACCATATCTTATATCATCTGCTGTTTTTGCGACAATGGCTCAAAGACTTGTCAGAAAAATTTGTCCAAAATGTAAAATCCGATACAAACCAGATATATCAGAGCTTGAGATGATCTCTGTCAAAAGAGATGAACTTGAATTTGCCTATAAGGGAAGAGGATGTAAAGATTGCCTTGAAACTGGCTACAAAGGAAGAATAGGAATATTTGAACTTTTTGTCATAGATGATGATATAAGAGAACTCATAAACAGAAAATCAGATTCTGTGAAGCTAAAAAATTTGGCCGTCAGTAAAGGTATGAGAACATTACGTGAAGATGGTGTTATAAAAATAAAAAAAGGTATAACCACAATTCAGGAGGTTGCAAGAGTTATACAAGAGAGCTAATAATTTTGAATTTCAGCTATCATATTTAGCTCAAAATCATTATCCGGGAGGCCATCTCATCTGTCTTCCTCCTATAAGATGGAAATGTAAATGATAAACTGTTTGCCCACCATAAGGATTTGTATTTACAACTATTCTGAATCCCTTTTCTCCAATACCCATATCATCTGCTATTTTGTTACATGTTTTAATTATTGAAAACAGTAAGTCTTTATCATCTTCATTCACTTCTCTTATTGTCATGATGTGCTTTTTAGGAATAACTAATATATGTATGGGAGCTTGAGGATTTATATCATGAAATGCCAGAACTTTCTCATCTTCATAGACTTTTCTTGAAGATATTTCTCCATTGACTATCTTGCAAAATATGCAACTTTGCATTTTCAAAAATCTTAAGACAAAACTAACTATTTTCCAGAAAAACTGTTTTTTGCCAAAATTAGACAACAAAAATCTTCTAAAAGCTGGATTGTGTATCCAATTCATCTATCCAAAAAAATTAATAATATTCTAATATTTCACCTTGAAAAGTTTGGAAAATTAATGTTAGACATAATTGTTAGTATCAATTATTTATCTAGATCTAATGAATAAATCAATTCAATATTGTCTGTTGATTCTCTAAATTTGGAAGTTTCTACGGATCAACTTGGTTTTTATCAGAACGGATATTTATCCTGTATATCTCAGATTTTATAAATCATTTCTGAAAATGCTTCTTCATATTTTTTGATGGAAAAAATCAAATAAGATGAAAACACTTGTAACGGGAGCTACTGGTTTTGTCGGGCAAAATCTTATCTCAGAACTTCTGAAGAAAGGTTATTCTGTTTCTGTATTGGTTAGATCAAAGAAGAAAATAGAATCTTTGGAAGATGAGATTGAGATAATAGAAGGAGATATAACAGATCCGCGAAGTATCAATCCAAGAATATTTAGGGGTGTTGATGTTGTCTTTCATATAGCGGGTCTAATATCAGCATTTCGTGAGGAAGAATATATGAAAGTAAATTTTTTGGGAACAAAAAACCTTGTCCAAATGATTATAGACTCAGGATATAAACCAAAGTTTATATATACATCTTCATTGGCAGCTGTAGGTCCAGGTAAAGATACTAACTCCGTCATAACTGAAGATGATCCTCCACATCCAGTTGATTTCTATGGTAAATCAAAGAGAAAGGCAGAAGAATTCTTGATCCTTATGAAAAATAGCATAAATTCTGTTATACTCAGACCAACGGCTATATATGGGTATCTAGATAAAGCTCTCCTTTCTCTTTTTGATATATCTTTAAAGTTAGCTTTCCCTGTGATTAAAGATTCAGTAATATCAGTTATCCATGTTTCAGATGTCGTTAAGGCCCATATACTTGCAGCAGAAAAAGAAACAAAATCTGCCGAAATATTTAATCTTTCAGATGGCCATAGATATACTATGGAGGAGATTTTCAATATAATAAATCAGATCTTGCTTGAACAATTCTCTCGTAGAATGAGAAAACTAGTTGTACCAAGAAAATTTATTTTATATATATCTTACATTATGAGGTTGATCCCACCAAAGTTGGGGGAAAGTTTAAAAATCGTATCACCTGATACAATCCTAAGATTATGTCAGAAGAGCTGGTTCTGCACCTACGAGAAAGCCGAAAAATATCTTGGCTTTAGCCCATCATATTATGCAAGGGAGGGTTTGAAGCAGTCATTACTCTGGTATATGAAAAAAAGCACTTTTGCATAAACTCCACAATATTCCTAAAATCTAATATAATAGCCCTATTAGAAGATTATGATAAAAGTCTCACTGGTTGGTCTGGGATATTGGGGACCTAACTTGCTGCGGAACTTATACAATCACGAAAATATATCAATAGTGTCAATATGCGATATTGATAAGGAGAAAGTCGAAAAGTTTTTGAATCTGTATCCAAAAGTTGCTAAGGGCACAACAGATTTCCAAGATGTGCTTAAAGACGATTCCTCCCTTGCGATCATAGCAACGCCTCCAGAACTCCATTACGAGCAAGCAAAAGCATCTTTACTTTCTGGCAAGCATGTTCTTGTTGCAAAACCTTTTACCACAGACTCCAAAAAGGCAGAAGAACTCATAAATATTGCGGAAAGCAAAAATCTTAAAATTTTCATAGATCACACTTTTGTTTTCCATCCCGTGACAAATAAAATAAAGAATATTCTGAATTCTGGAGAATTAGGTAGGACTATATATTTTGATAGTGAAAGGTTAAGGGGTATCTATCAAAGGAATATGGATGTGATATGGGATCTGGCAGTTCATGATTTTTCTATTTTGCTACATCTTGGATTCAAGATAAAAATAGAGGATGTCATATCAAAAAATCTTTATGGAAAAAAAGAAAGGGATATGGCTCATATATCTTTCTCATCTGATGATGGAATAATAGGTCATATATATGTTAATTGGTTCTCTCCACTTAAAATAAGAAAGATATTAATTGGTTGTGAAAGAGGACTTATATTATGGGACGATGTTCACCCTTTTGAAAAGCTCAAGATCTTCTATTATGAGGAGAACTTAAGAGTGCAAGATTTTGAAAATCCATTCTTCCCAACTTTTATATCCGGGGATGTTAGAATAGTGAAGATTGAAAATAAGGAAACATTGTCTATAGAGATTGATAAGATTGTTAGATCTATTGAACATAATATTCCATTTGAATCTGATGGGAAATTTGGCCTTGAAGTTTTGAAACTTCTTGAATATTGTGAAAGGCTACAGAAGCCAGAAAAATAGAATAATTTGCTATAAATTAGAAAAATGAAGATCATTTCTATAATACCTGTTTTCAATGAAGAAAAAGCCATTGATAAAATAGTTAGCCGTTTCCGCAAGGGAATTGTAGATTTGATACTTTTTATAGATGATGGTTCAACTGATTCCTCTCTTGATAAAATAAAGATGCTTTCAAATTCAGATGTTGGTGGAGAACTGAATATAAGATATATATCCCATCAAAAAAACGAAGGAGTTGGAGCGGCTATAAGAACTGGGATAGAATACGCAATTGATAATAAATACGATATAATCAATGTGATGGCTGGTAACGGAAAAGATGATCCTGCCGAAATTCCTATGTTAGTTCATCCGATAATTTCTGATGGATATGATTATGTCCAGGGGTCAAGATTTCTAGAGGGGGGGCGGTGGGATAACTTACCTTTGGCAAGATATATAGGCATAAAACTTTATTCTTATGCCTGGACTGTTCTGACCGGTAAGAAAATAACAGATGTATCAAATGGATTCAGAGCATACAAAGCATCTTTATTTTCAGACAAAAGAATAAACATATGGCAGGAATGGCTTTCGAGATATGAGTTGGAGCTTTACATTCATTATAAAGTCATTACACTTGGATACAAATTTAAAGAGGTTCCGGTATCAAAAATATACCCTTTAAGCGGTAAATATACAAAGATAAGACCATTTATTGACTGGTGGAGAATTTTGAGACCCCTTATATATTTGAAACTGGGAATTAAAGATTGAGATTATATAGATAAAATGGGAGAAAGGTTTTTCCATAAACTTGCACTTGTGGAGAGCGATGATATTGGAGAGGGAACAAGAATCTGGGCTTTTACACATGTAATGAAAGGAGCTAAAATAGGAAAATACTGCAATATAGGAGAACACTGTTATATTGAATCAGGGGTTATTATCGGGGATTATTGCACTGTCAAAAACGGAATATGCCTTTGGGATGGAATAGTTCTTGAGGATTATGTTTTCTTGGGACCTTGTGCTGTTTTCACAAATGATAAGTATCCAAGAAGTAGAAATAAAGATTGGGAGTTGAGAAAAACTCTGATAAAAAGAAATGCCACTGTTGGAGCAGGAGCTATTATCCTGTGCGGTATTGAGATAGGAACATATTCTTTGGTTGGGGCGGGAGCTGTTGTTACAAAATCGGTCCCAGACTTTGCTGTTGTCGTTGGTAATCCAGCAAGAGTTGTTGGATATTCCTGTACCTGTGGTAAAGTTATACTGCGTATGAGTGAGAAAGGGAAATTTAAAAATGCAAAGGTTATCTGTCCAAAATGCTCATCAGAATTCTTATATAAAAATGGATCATTCCTACCGATTTCCAGTATTAGTACCGAACACAGAAAATAGAGTTAACACAGATACAAAATTGATCAGCTTTTAATTAATATCAAAAACGTTTTTCGCAAGACAGAAATATTTTTGTTTTCAGCTTTGAGCTTCTTTCAGAACTTCCTGCATGATTTCTGTCATGTTTTCCTTCGGTGGAGCATTCTTCAACATATCTCTTACAACATCATCAAGCTCTTCTGGATTCCAATATTCTTTTTTGCTCTTCTTTCTCATCGCAACAGATCTCCATCCGCTCATAAGCCATATCATATTCCCAACTACTCTGAACACCTGTCCTGTGATTCCTGCAGATTTATCTGAAGCAAGATAAACTACCAATGGGGCTATAGATTTAGGATTGAGCACATCAAATGGAGCGTTTTCTACCATTTGGAATATTGCTGCAAGCTGCGGGGTAGCATCTGTTGTAAGCCTTGTTCTGGCAATTGGAGCAATTGCATTTACAGTGACATTATATTTTGCCATTTCTTCTGCCAAAATTATTGTGAATGCAGCTATTGCTGCCTTGGCTGAACCATAATTAGACTGACCTATATTACCAAGAAGTCCAGCATCTGATGTTGTGTTTATTATTCTACCTGAAACGGTTCTTCCCTCTTTAGCTTGCTGTCTCCACCAAACACAGGCATGATGTGAGCAGTTGAAAGTTCCCTTCAAATGAACTGCTATTATTTTATCCCAATCTTCCTCCGACATATTGAATATCATTTTGTCTCGCAGAATCCCTGCGTTGTTGACAAGAATATCTATCTTCCCAAACTTTTCTATCGCCGTGTATATTATCCGTTTAGCACCTTCAAAACTATCAACAAAATCATAATTTGCAACAGCTTCTCCTCCCATTTTCTTTATCTCTTCAACAACCTCATCTGCAACTTTAGATTCTCTTCCCTCACCCGCATATGAAACACCAGGATCATTTACTACAACTTTCGCTCCATTTTCTGCAAGCAAAAGAGCTTCTTCTCTTCCTATACCTCTTCCTGCTCCTGTAACTACTGCTACTTTTCCCTCAAGAAGTTTTGCCATAACGATTTACCTCCAATAGGAACAAAACTTTAATCTCTTTTATTCCTTTTATGTTTTTTCAGGTTTTTACGATTTGTTTAACATATTACTTCTGAGCAGACTCGTATCTCCTCTGAACTACATCCCAATCGATAGCATTGAAGAATGCCTCTATATAGTCAGCTCTTTTTAATCCGTAATCAATCATGAAAGCATGTTCAAAAACATCCATAATAAGTATTATTGAACAACCAGAAAGATGTCCGACATCATGCTCATTTATCCATGTGTTGAACATTCGCCCTGCAACTGGTTCAAAGTATAGAACAGTCCATCCTATACCGCGCATGGCACCGGTTGATTTGAACTCCTTCTGCCAGTCTTCAAATGAACCAAAGTCTTCTTGAATTTTCTTGTAAAACTTCCCACCTTTATCTATTTCCTTTTTATTTTTGGTCATGTTCTCAAAATAGTATTCGTGAAGCCTCATACCGTTGAATTCCCATCCAAACCTTCTTTTAAGCTCGGCGAATTCTGGAGTTCCTGCCTTACCTTCCTTCACCATCTGACTCAGTGCTTCATATAACTTGTTTGTGTTTGTCACATACCCCTGGTATAATGTAAAATGATTCTTAAGAAGCTGTTCAGAAAAACCCGGTGTTCCAATCAGGTTTTCAAAGTTTTTTGCTTGGTATATCATATTAAAGTACCTCCTTTTTGAAAATCACTTTAAAATACTATGTTCTAGGATATCTTTCATAAAATCAGAAAGATTTTAAATATTTGCCGATGTCCTAGAATTAATGTATTTCTTGTATTTTCCTTTATCTTACTTTTTGAGAAAAAATCAAAGGAATAAAGTTATCTAAAGTGATGAATTTAATTCAGGAGAAATTATCACAACGCTAAAGTTTCATGGGGAACTATATCTGAAAAATTTGTTTATCTTTTATTGATTTGTATTTTGGATTCTCACAATTGTCAGCTTTGATAATTAAAGATACAGAAAATTTCTGGCGCTTTAGAACTCATTTTCTGATTCATTTAACATAACAAGGGAGGAGGATGAAATATGTCGCAGATTAACATATATTATGAAAAGGATGCGGATCTCTCTTGGATAAAGGATAAAAAAGTTGGAGTAGTTGGTTTTGGAAGTCAAGGACATGCTCATGCTCTGAATTTAAAAGATTCGGGAGTAAGAGTTGCTGTTGGTTTGAGAAAGGGGAGTCTTTCTTGGGATACTGTCAAAAGTATGGGACTTGAACCTATGGAAGTAGAGGATCTAGCACATTGGGCAGATATAATCATGATGCTTATACCAGATGAGGAACAACCCGCTATATACAAGGAAAAAATTAGTAAATATCTCACAAAAGGAAAATATCTTGCTTTCGCTCACGGTTTCAATATTCATTTCAAACAAATTGTTCCGCCTGAGTATGTAAATGTTTTTATGGTAGCTCCAAAGGGACCTGGGAAACTTGTGAGGGATGAGTTCAAAAAGGGTAGAGGAGTTCCTGCTCTGCTTGCTGTATATCAAGATTATTCAAAAGATACCAAATCTGTTGCTCTAGCTTATGCTAAGGGAATAGGCGCAACAAGAGCAGGAGTCATAGAAACAACTTTCAAAGATGAAACGGAAACCGATCTCTTTGGAGAACAGTCCGTTCTTTGCGGGGGACTTACTTCTCTTATGAGAGCTGGGTTTGAAACACTTGTTGAGGCTGGTTATCCTCCAGAGCTCGCTTACTTTGAATGCATACACGAAATGAAGCTGATAGTTGACCTTATATATGAAGGTGGATTCAAAATGATGAGAAAGTTTATTTCAAATACAGCAAAATATGGTGATCTGACTCGCGGTCCTAGGATCATAGATGAGAATGTCAAGAAAAAGATGAAAGAAATTTTGGATGAGATTAAATCTGGAAGGTTTGCAAAGGAATGGATCCTTGAAAACTCTGCTGGAAGGCCGGTTTTCTACGCTCTTTTGAGAGAGTGGGAAAATATTGAGGCGGAAGATGTAGGAGAAAAACTCAGAGGAATGATGCCTTGGTTGAAAAAAGATTGAAACCTGAACTCTTACTCAACCTGTTTGCACCATATAACTTTTCAGCAATTATAATAAGTCTTACGGTCAGCCCATCTATTATAGGTATATGCTCTTCCTTTATTCTAATTCTTCGCTCATCAATTATTAGAAAATCTCTATAATCCTGAACCATCTTGAGGAATTCGGAAATACTTATATTAAAATATTCAAGCTCACCCAAATCAAGACCATCTCTAATTTTTCTCAAACCTAAAAATATGATTTCCTCTATTGCTTTGAATCCTGTTATATCTTCTGAAAACTCAATTGGTAAATCCCTGTTATTTATTTTTTCATAATACTTTTTGAGGTTTTTCATATTGCAAAATCTTCTGTTTCCAATCTTTGACCAAGCAGAAGCTCCAATTCCAAGAAAATCCTCCCTATTCCAGTATAACATGTTGTGTTGGCATTCATTGTTTGGTTTTGCAAAATTTGAAACCTCATATCTTAAAAAACCTTTTTCAGTAGCGTATCTTTGAACCTGAAAAAAATCATGGGCATCTTCTAGAACCTTTAGCTTTTCTTTGGAGATAATCTTGGAAAGTGGCGTATTCTCGTGTATCTCAAGAAGGTAACAAGATATATGATTGACTCCCATATTGATAACTGTTTTAATATCTTCAAGGTGTTCCTCAGGCTTTTGTTCCGGTATACCAAAGATAAGATCTCCATTTACAGAGAAATATTTACTTGCTCTTTCTAAAGATAATTTTGCCTCCAAAGGTGTGTGTATCCTTCCAAGAAATCTCAAATATTTCTCATAGAATGTTTGAATACCGAATGATATCCTCGTTGCAAAGCTGAATTTATGGGGATCAAAATCATAAGCTGGATTGGCTTCAACTGTTATTTCCTTTATTATTGAAGAAAACCTGGATATTATATCTACTATCTTCCCTATTTCTTTAGGAAATAAACTTGGGGTCCCTCCACCAAAATATATAGTTTCTACGAATGAAAGATCATATATTTGTATATACATCTGTAGCTCTTTTTCAATGGCTTCAAAATATTCCTTTGCATATTCGGATTTCGGATCTATACCAGAGAGAAAATCACAATAATAACACTTGTTCAAACAAAAAGGAACATGAATGTATATCCCTTTTATCATAAATTATCAATAAGAATAAATAATAATAAAAAAATAAAATTTTATGAGGATAAACAAAACCTAAAATCGATTATTTTGTACAGAAGATTTAATTAGAATTGAAAGGGGAAAAAATGAAAGAAAAAAAGATATCAATCGTTATACCAGTTTACAATGAAAAAGAGAATATAGAAGAACTGTATGAAAAAGTTAAAAAATCTCTTGATCTTGAGGGATATAACTATGAGCTAATATTTGTTGATGATGGAAGTATTGATGATTCATGGGTAGTGATAAAGAATATCGCTGATAAAGACAAAAGAGTCAGAGGTTTAAAGCTTTCCAGGAACTACGGTCAAACTTTTGCCCTTTATGCTGGATTCCAGGAAGCAAAAGGAGATATCATAATAACAATGGATGCTGATCTGCAGAACGATCCAGATGACATAGGAGATCTTATGAAAGAAATGGAAAAAGGTTATGATATAGTAAGTGGTTGGAGGAAAGAAAGGAAAGATCCATTTTTTACCAAGATTTTGCCATCAAAAATAGCAAATTTCCTTATTTCTCTTATAACAGGGGTAAAGCTAAAAGACTATGGATGTACATTGAAAGCCTATAAAGCAGATGTTATCAAAGGTATAAAACTTTATGGAGAAATGCACAGGTTTTTACCTGCTCTTTGTGCATTTGAAGGAGCCAAGATAAGTGAAATCCCAGTCAGACATCATAGAAGAAAAAAGGGAAAAAGTAAATACGGACTCACACGGACTTTTAAAGTTATTCTTGATCTCTTTACTGTCAAGTTTATGGGAAGTTTTTTTCTCAAGCCTATATACTTTTTTGGGGGTGTTGGACTTTTCCTTTGTTTTATAGGTGTGCTATTTGCTCTCTGGACTCTATATGATAAATATTTCCTTGGGGTCTTTGTTCATAGAAACCCAAAGATTCTAATATCTTTTATGTTCTTCCCGATGGGGGTTCAGTTCATACTTATGGGAATTATAATGGAAGTCCTGATAAGAAATTATTTTGAATCTCAGAATAAATTACCGTACAATATAAAAGAAAGATATGGTGGAGACTGATGTGTGGGATCTGTGGTATAGTAGAAAAAAAATCTGATGTCGATAGAAGTATTCTCAAAAGAATGAATGATTCTCTCTACCATAGAGGTCCAGATGATGAAGGATTTTATATAAACAAGAACGTTGGACTTGCCTCAAGAAGACTCTCCATAATTGATATATATGGGGGGAAACAACCTATAAAAAACGAAGATGGAAATATAGTTACAGTCTTCAATGGGGAAATATACAACTACATTGAACTTAGAGAAGAACTTGAAAAGCGTGGGCATAAGTTTGCAACTAAAAGTGATACAGAAGTCATTGTACATCTTTATGAAGAAGAAGGAGAAGATTTTGTAGATTCACTAAATGGAATGTTTGCTATAGCAATTTATGATCAGAAGAAAGATAAGTTGATTTTAGCAAGAGATAGGGCTGGAGAGAAACCTCTTTATTTTGGAAATTTCCCCGAATTCTTCATCTTCGCATCTGAATTAAAATCTATTCTGAGCAACCCAAAAGTAAGTAGAGAAATAAATCTCAAGTCCCTAAGCCTTTATCTTATGCTTGAGTATATTCCTTCCCCTTTTTCAATAATAGATGGCATCAATAAGTTAAAACCAGGTCATATCCTTATATACAAGGATGGAGAACACACTATAAAAAGATATTTCAATCTCACCAAGATTGTAACTCCACAGAATGAGAAAGAAGTGATTGAAAGAATTGATGAACTTATCTGTAATTCTGTCAAAATAAGGTTGAGGAGTGATGTAGATGTTGGGATATTTCTATCTGGTGGTCTTGATTCATCTTTGGTAACTTATTACGCTGTAAATCTTGGGGGGAAAATAAAAACTTTTAATATATCTTTTGATGAACCTTCATTTGATGAATCCAAATTTGCAAAGATTGTAGCTAATTTCCTGGGAACTGAACACATAGAGGAGAAATTCGACCAGAATAAAATGCTGGAAATTTTCCCTCATGTAATAAGCTTCATTGACGAACCTTTTGCAGATCCATCAATATTACCAACTTATCTTGTATCAAAACTTGCAAGAAATTATGTTAAGGTAGTATTAGGAGGTGATGGAGGTGATGAACTTTTTGGTGGATATCCAACATATTTTGCGCATAAGCTTATGAATATATACAAAATTGTTCCGTTTAAAAAATTTATATCTTCTATATCAAATATACTTCCTGTATCGCATAGCAATTTCAGTCTTGATTTTAAGATCAAAAAGTTTCTCGAAGGGCAGAATCTTGAAGGTTGGAGGAGACATATAAGGTGGATGGGAGCATTTTCAGAAGAAGAATTGAAAAAAATTTTAGTTCCTTATGAGGAATCAAAAATATCTCTTGAAGATTTCATTTCAGAAACGGTTTTACCGGAGGATCCAAATAACTTTTTCGTTCTAGATTTTAAGACCTATCTTGCAGATGACGTTCTTGTAAAGGTTGATAGGGCAAGCATGATGAATTCCCTTGAAGCTCGTGCTCCTTTTTTGGACCCAAATATAATAAATTTTGCCTATAGCCTTCAAGAAAGATTTAAGGTAAGAAATTTTAGAACAAAATACATATTGAGAAAACTTTTGGATTCTAAATCTTTCCCAAAGGAAGTAATAAACAGACCTAAAAAAGGCTTTGGAATACCGATAGCCAAGTGGATAAAAGAAAATTTGAATGATATCATAGCTCAAAAATTTTCGTCGTCTGGAGATATTTTTAAGACAGAAGAACTTGGAAAAATGCTTAGGGAACACGTAGAATTCAAAAAAGACAATAGAAAGAAGCTATGGACCATTTTTATATTCCTTATGTGGAGAGAAAATTATCTTTAGGTTCATGTCCTGTTATGTTAAGCCAAATAATCAATTGCTTAAAATAAACATTTTATGATCTCCGATGAATCATTATTGTCTCACATACATAGATCAAATTTGTTTATGATATTTTTTCAGAAGTTTTCTATTCAATTTAGAAGACCCTAGTTCATTTGTGGTTTTGTGAAGACTAAACTATTTTTGTAATTTATCATATATTTAATATATTCCTTTTGATATCCCTGATGTAGAATGTTTTGTTTCCGATAATATCTCTAAGCCTTTTTTCAAGTATCCTGATAGGTGTTATATTTTTTGGTGCTCTATCTCCTATATTTTGAGCCCAACCAGATATCTTTCTTGCAAGAAAGTTTGCAAAAACCGTTTGATTAGAATCACGAAAGAAATCTACTCTTACGATTGATGATTTTTTCAACCAGAGAAAAAAAGAAAATCTCTTCTTTCCTTTCTTCTCGGTAAAAATCAACTTGCTTCTTATTTCAGAGAACCTGTGCTTTTCTATGTTCTTTATGAATTCTTCAGGCCACGAAAAGTTCTTCACTATACCTACAACATAATTTTCATATATGTTTTTAAAAGACTCTTCCAACCTTAGATTCCCATCTAGAACAAGTACTTTGCTACCAATATCTTTTATGATATTGTTGGCTAATGTAAACTCATCTGTTCTCAATTTATCAAGAATTATCTTTCTTTTTATCCTTTGATCATAGATAAAGACCATATCTACTGTTTTTTCTGTGATTTTCTCAAGCTTTGGTTTAATGTTTTCTTCTACAATTGATTTTATTACATCCTTCTGGAAAGTTATGTATAGTTTTATTTTGGGAAAAATCATTTTTCCATTTTCAAATCCACAGCCAACACTTGAAATAAAAATATCCGATATGAATTCCTCTCCTTCATAAGTAAATAAAATTTTTATTGGTAGTTCATCTATTACTCCATCTATGAATACAAAATCTCTCTTCTCTTCATTTTCTTCTTTTTCTGCTAATTCAGGTAGTTCTTCAAATACCTCATATGTGGTTTCTTCATTTTCTTCTATGTAATCGTTATCTTCAAACTTACTCTCCTTTTCTATGATTTGTATTTTCATAATAAAAAAGGAGAGAGGGTGAGAGTCCCTCCCTCCCAGGGGGTTATGAGTTGAGGTGGTTATTTAGACGCTCCAAATGTATAAATATAATCGTTTTATTTATTGTTAAAGATTATATTAAAACCTAATTCCTATCGCGCAAGAGCTTCTCCGACCCTTCCAACTATGTCAGGACCTGGTTTAAGAGTTTTTTTGCCCTTGGTCCATTTTGCAGGACATGCTTCATCCGGATGTTCCCTAACATACTGGTAAGCTTCTATTTTTCTTTGAAGTTCGTCCGCATTCCTACCAACTGGATAATAATTTATTTCTGAAGCTACTAGAATCCCATCTGGATTTATTATATACGTACCTCTTAAGGCAAGCCCAGTTGCTTCATCATATACTCCAAAAGTTCTTGATATAAATCCTGTTGGATCAGCAACCATTTTCCACTTGAAGTTCTTTAAAAGTGGTTCATCTTTAGTCCATGCAAGATGAACATATTGTGTGTCTGTGCTCACTGATAGAACTTCTATCTTTAACTTTTTGAATTCATCATATTTATTCCCAACATCTTCAAGTTCCGTTGGACATACAAAAGTATAGTCTGCAGGATAAAAGAAAAGAACTACCCACTTACCTTCTTGAAGAAGATCATAAAGATTAATGTTCCCAAAACCCTTTTTTACTGGATCATAATAAGTCATTTTAAAGTCCGGTACTTTTTGTCCTATTTTTACTTCCTTTACTTCCATTTTCTGATAACCTCCTTATTCTTATTTTTATCATTTTCTATTCTAGTTTCGTTTTTTATTCAGTGGTAAAAAACAAAAATATTTTTTGAATAGAAATTTTTTTTATTTATTATTTTTTTTCTTTATTTATCCTTGATGAAAAGAAGAAGTCATACTTTTTGGTTTACAATCTTGGAAGATCGCTGAGAGATTGTAAAATTTACTAATTGTGATATTTTTAAGTTATTTCTTTACCAAGACCTATTCAATAGTATGTTTTTTTATAATATTTTTTAGTTAGTTGTTTTATTCATGTTGCTTTATTTGTGCGATATTGGATAAAATGAAGAATGTATCAGAAAAGGAATTGACAAATTTTCCCGTAAGGGAGATTGGTCCATATATTGTTACAAAGCTTATAGGTGAAGGTGGGATGGGAAAAGTCTGGCGTGCATGGAGGATATCCGAAGGTAGTTTTAAGAAAATCCTGGCTATAAAGACATCAAAGTCATCGAAAAAATATATAGATCTTTTTATGAATGAAGCAAAAATATCCGCGAGATTCGAACATGAGAACATAGTTAAAACCTTTGATTTTGGTAAAACAGATGATGCTTTCTTCCTTGTTATGGAATATATAAGAGGGATAGACCTGAAAGAATTTATATTAAATGTTAAGAATATACCAATCGATGTTTTCTTTTTCATAATAGATAGGATTCTCAGTGGAGTAATATATATTCACAATTTTGAAGGAAGACAACTTGTCCATAGGGATATAAATCAGAAGAATATACTGATTTCATGGAATGGAAATGTAAAGATTTCAGACTTTGGTATAACCTTACCTCAACACGGAGATTTTGATCCTTTCGGGAAAATAGGGTATGTTCCTCCAGAGGTTATTTTAGGGAAAGGTTGGAGCCAGCTTGGAGACATTTGGTGTATTGGAGTTCTCATGTGGGAAATGCTAACATCTAAAAAACTTTTTTCAGGAAAGGGGAAAGAGGATTTAAAGAAAAAGATATTGTCTTGTAATATCGATCCTCCATCACTTTTCAATAAATCAGTCAGTGAAGAAATAGATAAAATTGTTATGAATTGTCTGTCAAGAGTTCCAGAATCAAGATATATTTCAGCGGAAAGACTTCAAGAAGAAATAAGGAGAACTATGTCTAATTTATCAATAAAACCGATGTATCAAGAAGATTTTTCACTTTTCATATCTGATCATTTTTCAGAAAGAATAAAAAAGGAAGATAAAGAAATTGCTGAAGAAGAGGCATATGTTTCTATTTACGCAGTTGAGAAAAACGTTAAAAATATTGAAACCAAGGTTGAAAATAAAATAACTTCAAAAAATTCATCTTCTCCTTCATACTATATCTTTTCTCCTGGAGACCAGAAAAAAGAGAGACATCATACTGAGAAGAAGAATGATTCTGGGACCAAGATTCGGAAGATAAAGAGGAAAAAAAGAGATGAGAAGATTTTCTTCACAAGTTCTATTTTGGGTTTTGTTTTAGGATTAACAATCGGTGTCTTTAAGGGAGCTTACGAAATAAAATCTGCAGAAGGCCTTTTTAAAAAAGGAGTAGATTTAGCAAAGGAAAGAAATTTTGGTCAGGCCAAGGAATTTTTCCAGATATCAGCTGATATATCTGATTTAAGAGAAGTCAGAAACATAATTGATAGATTAAATACAAATTACGGTAAGAATGATTAAAGAGATTAATTTCCATGATCAATATAGAGTATAATCCTACTGAAATAGAGGCTTTAAGTCATAAGATAATAAAAGAAAGGCTTCCTAACATTTTCGGCTGCACAGAAGAATATGAGATTGCAGTTAGAGTTGCTCAAGCAACAGGAGATATTGAATTCGCAAAGGATTTGCAGTTCCATCCAGATTTTGTAAAAAATGCATTGGAATCACTTAAGGCTAAACTTCCAATATTTGTGGATGTTGAGATGGCAAAAGTTGCTATATCAAACTATGCAAAATCTTTGGGATTAGAAGTTATATGTGCTATAAATGATCCAGATGTTGTGAAAAAAGCAAAAGATCTTGGTATAACAAGAAGTATTGTGGCAGTAAGAATGGTACTTGAGGAAAGAAAAATTGGACTCATTGTCTGTGGTAATTCACCTACTTTTCTTTATGAAGTTTTGAATATGGCTGAAAAAGGGAAAAAGCCGATGGCTCTGATAGGAATGCCTGTTGGTTTTGTCTCAGCACTTGATGTTAAAAAATTATTATATGAGAGAAAAACCCTTCCTTTCTTGACAAACTTATCAACAAAAGGTGGAACTCCCGCTGCAGTAGCTGCTGCGATATATCTTATCAATCTACTGAATGATAAAAAAAGATATGGACAGCACTCGTGATACTAAATACCTTGTACTCTCTCTTGTAAGTTAATTCTCTCTTTGCTTATATTACTTATGAAGAATTTATCTGCTATAAAATCACCGAATTTTTCCACCAGGTTCTTTGGTATGGTGAATCTTGCAAATTTTGTCCTTTGAGCGATATCATACGCTACAGAGAGGAAGTCTTTTATACCAAGCTTGACCCATCTATTCACATCTATACCAATGACCTCAGCATGACTTTTGAGTTTCAAAATAGATATTATTATGTGGAATAACCACTGAAGTTGTTTTGATATAGTGAAAACATATTCATTGAATGAAATCTTGTTCATCATAACAGGTAGATATTTTCTTGCAAGTCCGACATGTTTAGCTTCATCCATAGCTATGTATTCAAGTAATTCCTTTAAAACTGGATCTGGGGAGATCTGTTTAACAGCTGTGAAAAGATTAAAAGCAACATTTTCCACCAATAACTGCATACCTATCATTTTTAGGACTTTATTCTGTGTTTTCATAATATCATCCAATATAAATCTTGAATGAGGTTCTATTGGTGGGAGTTCTCCGAGATAGGATAGATATTTTTGATAAGCTGTGGCATGTTTTGCTTCCTCTATAACTTGAGCAGCAAGAACCTTTTTTGCATCAAAGTCATCTACCATTTCAAGAAGCTGGGCGGCAACTATCATTGCTACAATCTCACCGTAATATATTATAGAAAAAATATGCATTATTGCTGCTTTTTCTCTCTCAGGTAAATGCGGAGGACCATATTTTTTAATGAGATTATCTAATATTTCTGAATCATTCCAGAACTGTTTTTTTGATGCTTCATAAGACCTATGCAGACCTTTGAAATTTATAGATAAATTAATGTTTGAATACGGAGAAAATTTTCCTAAGAATCTTTTCATTCTCTTTTCTCTTACATTGTTTATCAAATTCATATATGATTCATCGAATTTCCTTAATTTTTCAAATAGCTTTTGTTTCTCTAATATATTTTTCCCTACCATTCGTTAATTTACCTCCCTTCCGTAAGTTAGTCTATCAAATAAAATTTAATAATTCAATTCAGATTATTCAATATTTTCTGTTGCTTTTACCTTGAAATATTTCAAAAACAGAACAAAAATGTTTTATTATCGCTTTTTACTTGTTTTATGAAAATATTATTCACGATTACCTAAAATTAATTTGATGATCCTAACTTGGCTTATAGGTGGTCCTCAAGGAAGTGGAGTTGATACCTCTGCGAACTCATTTGCTCGCTCGTGTGCTTATGCCGGATACTGGGTCTTTGGTAAAAGAGAGTACCATTCAAATATAATCGGTGAGCACTCATATTTTGTCGTGAGCGTTTCTGATAAAGAAGTAAAAACTTTCAGAGATAAAATAGAAATTCTTACATCATTTGAGCAAAGAACTTTAGATATTCACATTGAAGATGTGGCACAAAATGGATTTGTCATATGTGATGAAGAGATAGACACCTCAAAGTATTCTTACTACATAGATTCAAGAAATCTGACAGTTGTTAAAATACCTTACAGAAAAATAATAAAGGAAACAGCAGAAAAGTTCGGACTTACGGACTTAAAAAAGTTAGATGTTATGAGAAATTCAATCAGTGTTTTCGCTTCAGGAGGAGTTATTGGCTTGCCTGCTGAATTCATAGAAAAATCAATGGATTATATCTTCGTTGGCAAAAGAAGAAAGGTTCTTGAGCCAAATAGATATGCAGGTCTAAAGGGTTATGAAATTGGTCAAAAATATTCTGATAAGTTCCCATTCAAACTAAAGAAGATAGAAGAAAAACAACAGAAGTTTATTCTGACGGGAACACAAGCTACAGCTTTTGGGAAAATAATTGCAGGATGTAGATTCCAGACGTATTATCCTATAACTCCTGCAACAGATGAAAGCGAATTTCTTGAATCTCTCGCAAAAAAATATGACTTTGTTGTTATTCAGGCAGAAGATGAGATAGCAGCTCTTCTTATGTGTATTGGAGCTTCTTTAGCTGGAGCAAGAGCTGCTACTTCTACTTCAGGTCCTGGATTTTCTCTGATGGCAGAGGGTATGGGATGGGCAGGAATGAACGAAGTTCCGGTCGTCATCATAAATTATCAGCGAGGTGGACCTTCCACCGGACTTCCAACAAGGCATGAACAGGGAGATCTTAAATTTGCCATAAATGCTGGGCACGGTGAATTCCCACGAATAGTCATTTCACCCGGAGATATAGCAGAATCTCTATATATCACTGCTGAAGCCTTTAACTTCGCTGAGAAATATCAGCTTCCGGTCATAGTGATTCAAGATAAATTCTTGGCTAATAGCGTCAAAACTATCCTTCCTCCAGATATTTCAAAATTTACTATTCAAAGAGGAAAGTTATTGCAGAATCAAACAGTAGATGGAGGAGAGATAAATAAGTTTAAAAGGTTTGAAATACAAGATAACTCAGACTTCGTATCACCAAGAATACCAGTTGGCTATCCCGGGTTTGTCTTTTGGAATACTGGAGACGAACATGATGAGTATGGACATATCTGTGAAGATTCAGAAAACCGATTTAGGATGCATCAGAAAAGGATGAAAAAGCTTGAACAAATATTATCTGAAACTTCAGAAGAGCACAAGATTTCTATTTTCGGGAATGTTAAATCGGACTTTGTGATTGTGAGCTGGGGATCTACGAAAGGAAGTATTCTATCAGCAATGGAAGAATTTCAGGATAGCTTCCTTTTTGTCCAAATCAAGATGATACATCCTTTAGATTCAGATCTTGTGAAAAGATATATATCTGGTAGGAGGAAGATAATCGTTGAACAAAATTATACCGCTCAGCTTGCCTCAATCATTACGGAAAGAACTGGTGAATTCTTTGATTATTTTATCCTTAAGTGGAACGGGCGTCCTATGTCTCATGATGATCTGGTGAAAGCTTTTGAGCAAATTCTAAATGGAAGAGCGGATAAGAAAATTTTCCTTACATCTGGGAAATGAAAAATTTTATATTTGAAAGAATGATGAGCAAAATAAAAAATATAAGGAGGATAAAATAATGTTATCAAAAGAATTATATAAGTCTGATTATGAATCAGACTGGTGCCCAGGTTGTGGTGATTTCGGTATCCTTCAGGCATTAATTCAATCCTTGTCTGAACTTGAGATTTCTCCATGGAAGACTGTTATTTTCTCTGGTATAGGTTGTTCCGGAAAGACTCCTCATTATATAAACTCTTACGGAATCCATACACTTCACGGAAGACCTTTACCCTTTGCAATAGGTGCGAAAATGGCAAATCCTTCTTTAAATGTAATTGCTATAAGTGGAGATGGGGATGCTTACGGTATAGGAATAGGACATTTTGTAAATGCAGGCAGGAGAAATCCAGATATAACCTATATAGTCTATAACAACGGTGTTTATGGCTTAACAAAGGGCCAAGCTTCTCCAACCTTGAGGAGAAACTTACAACCAAAATCTCTAAAATACCCGAATATAAACAACAGCATAAATCCAATCGCTATAGCTGTATCAGCAGGATATACTTTTGTAGCAAGATCATTTGCCTACAATGTCAAGCATCTAAAGGATACAATAAAGAAAGCTATACTTCACAAAGGAATTGCTTTTATAGATGTTTTGCAACCTTGCCCAACATTCAATACGGTAGATACAAAGGAATCCTATATGCAAAGAATAAAAATACTTCCTGAAGATCACAATAAAAAAGATGCTGTTGAAGCTATGAAATATGCATTAGATGTGGATAACCTTTGGATAGGTATCTTTTACCAAGTTGAAGATCAAACTTATGAACAAAGGTATTCTCAAATTTTAGGTCAGTATCCAAAAAATTGTCCCGCAAATATTGATATGAGTGTAATCACGGATGTATCTGATTCTCTTAAGGATTTTTCTTCTTGAATTTATTTACATTCAGTTTGAAAAATAAAATCAGAATAAGATGGTAGAATCAAGAAAGGAAGAAGAAAGTTATGTATAAGTAAGATAATTTTAGCATTCTGATTAGTTTCATCATTTAAATATAGGATATTTCAAAACAATTCAGATGGAACAGGAGAAATATTTGATGATTCTAGAAGATGTTAGAATCTTTAGCGGAAAACAAATGATGTTTATATCTTTTAAGAGAATCTTTACATCTTCAGGAGTAGAATTTTAACTTTGTTTTGACATCGCTGATAAAAGGATACCAGCACATGCAAAACTTGCTATTACAGATGATCCTCCGTAGCTTATAAAGGGGAATGTTAATCCTTTTGTTGGAACGAGTCCGGTTGTAACAAGAAGATTGAGGAGCCCTTGAAATGTTATGCAGAATGTTGTACCAGCAACTACAATTCTAGAAAAATCTTCTTTTATTTTCAGTGCTGATGTAAAACCTATTATAGCTATAACGGATAGTGCAATAACTATTGTCAGTATTCCTATTACACCAATCTCCTCCGCTATGACAGAAATTATAAAATCTGTATGCGAAGATGGAAGGAAAAAGAGTTTTTGTATCCCGTCTCCTATTCCTCTACCTGTTAATCCTCCTGATGAGTATGATATCATAGATTGTATTATCTGGTATCCACTACCAAGGGGATCCTTCCAAGGATCCAGGAAAACGAGAATTCTTTTTAATCTGTATGGTGATATAATAGCAAGTAGCGCTAATCCTGCAACGGCTGGTGATGATATAATGAGTAGGTATCTAATCTTTGTCCCAGCTATAAATAGTATGAAAAGGATTGTAAGTATGCAGAAAAAAAAGTTTCCAAAATCCGGCTGAAGAGCGATGGGAAAAGATAAGGCGGCGCCAATCAAAAATAGAGTTATAGCTTTAGAAAAGTCAATTTCTTCATTATTCCTTTTTACCTTTAGAACAATGTTCGCAAGAAATATAGGTAAAACGACTTTAAAAAATTCAGATGGCTGGATGGAAAATCCAGGAAAAGCTAACCATCTTTTCACTCCTGGACCTTTTCCGATAAAAAGAGTAATAAAGCAGAATAAGAATGTTATGAGCATGGCTAAAGGAGATAATTTCCTTAAGGTTTCTGGTTTCACCTGTGTCATGAGAAACATTACCGATAACCCAATAGCTATAGCTATAGCTTGTTTTTTTATATAAAAATATGGATCAGATGGATTTTTTATGTATGTCACATTTAATATGAAAGTAAGGCCGAGAAAAGATAAAAACAAGACCGAAAGTATCAACAGAGAGCTTTTCACTATGATAATTTTAAAAAATGTCTTTGAATCGATTTTTTTGGTTTTTCTTTCCACAAACTAGAGCGCGAAGAATCAAGGACATAGGTTAGTTAAGTTTAATGGTAAATAGGAAAGCAAGGTGTATTTCTCTCTCAACAGATTAAGGAGAAATTCAGTATCAGCATCAAATAAAGATTGAAAAGTTCCTACTTTCATAATATCAAAAATTGTTAATTTTGGATATTCCTCTATAGCGTACTGCTCGTTGATGTGATCAAAAATATCAGCTATTGACCTTGTATCATTTATGAGCTTTAGTTCCTTTGAATCTTTCCCAGTAAAGACTGAACCATCTGCTATCTTCCTCACTTTCTCCTCCGGAATCTTTCTTGTCTCAGCTACAACTTTTATAAATTTTTCATGCTCCTCTCTAACGAGATTCTGAAGAACTGACTTTTCTTTTGGAGAAAGTTCTTTGTATGCAGAAAATATTGAAGAAAGTTCCCCTTTGCCAACTATTTCTGATTTTATTCCAATACTTGAAAGGAGTTCTCCAATGTAAGGTTTTATAAGAAACACGCCAATTGAACCTATCAGAGAAAATGGAGTGGCAAATATTTCATTAGATGCTAAAGATATAAGATATCCTCCGGACGCTGCAATCGATGAAATAGAAATAGTTAATTCTTTATTCAAAGACATGTTTTTTAGCTTTTCTAATATCATTTCAGACACTGTTGCGTCTCCTCCTCTTGAATTCACCCTTACTATAACGGCTTGGATGTTATCATTTTCTGTAAGCCTGTTTATCACCTCGGAATATCTTGACAGACTTATGAAGTTTGGAGAAGGATTTTCAGATATTGTTCCTATCATATCTAGAATAGCCACGGTTTTCCCTCTTTTGAATTTTACTATCTGAATAGGTTTTCTTACAAATTCAATTTCTGATGTCCCGAATTCTTTTTTTATTATGTTCGATATAGATTCATTTGTTATGCCATCAACAGCCCCGCTTAGGAGCAATTCCTTTGAAGAAAGTATTCCTGAAATGAATACATTTCCCGGGAAACGCTTTACTTCTTTGCATAAAGTTTCATAGATACCATCTATTATCCTCTTTACATCCCTTTTTATTTCATCTGGAACTTCAGATTTTGAAAGTAAATCTGGAATGGATTTTAGCTTACCACTTTTAACACTTTCGATTTTTACCTTTATCTTTTTGAAAAAATCACCAAAAGTATTCAATGTTGAAGAAAAACCAATCAGATTAAAATAAGATCTTTCAGATGTATATACTTTGTTGAATGATTCAGATAGGAAAAGTTCAGGTATTCCTGCTTCTCTAATATATGCGACAGTTTTCACTCCGTATTTTCGAACTATCTCTATTGCTCTTTTCAGTTCCCATGCTTCAGATAAGGTTAAATTCGTTGTTGATATCTCGGCAAATATGCCTGCTGACCTTTTTCCCCTCCTTACAATTGTTTCAATTATGTCTAAAAAGGATGGCCTTTTAGATATAATGTCTTGTATCCCCTTTACTCGGGGAATGTTTCCTGCTATCTCAAGGTAAATAACAGGCTTTTCTCTTTTCAAAAACACGGATTTGAATTTATATATTCATTTGAAATAAAAACCAAAAGTTGGGAAAATTGCTCTGTAAAACTATTACAGTTAGAACCGAAATAAGAAGAAATGGTACAAATGGTATTTCCTTCGTTCTTATTTTTGACATAAGTGCCAAGCCCAAAATTCCTCCGAGAAAAGAAGAGAAAATCAAGGTTGTAAGAGTTTTAAAGAAACCAAAATAAAGACCTATAGGTATCATAAAAATAACATCTCCTTCTCCAAGTCCCTCTCTTTTCCTTATGATTTTATAACCTATTTTTGTAAAGAGAAGTATTCCTACACCAAATATTGCTCCGGATATAGAATCTTTGAAATTCCCATATAATATGGTGTGTAAGATGGATCCAAAGGAAGAAAAGATTACAGATAGGGTAGGTATCAAAAGGAATTTTATGTCAGATATTGAAGCTATGAGTAATCCCCAAAGGAAAAAGAAATTAGAAATAAATTCTAAAAGTGAATCAGAGATTAATACACAAAAGACGCATAGAACTCCTGATAATAGCTCTGAGATAAAATATGTTATATCTATTTTTGCTTTACAAAATGCGCATTTCCCTCCAAGTAAGATGTAACTTAATATGGGTATATTTTGAAACCATTTTATTCTATTTTTACAATTTGGACAAAAAGAGAATGGTGGATTGAAAATAGAGATACCGTTTATAGCTCTATATATCAAAGTGGAACCAAAAGATCCCCATAATATTCCCCACAAGAAGGCTAAAAAGAACTTCAAATAATTTTCAAGGAGCATAAATCAACATACTTTTCTATTGAACTAAATAATCTTGTTTGACTCAATTATACTATTTTTCCCTCCCAGGCATTTTCAAGGATTTCTAATATTGCCTCTTCCGTTATCGCAAATCTCGGATTAGATATTATAGAGGGATCTCCCATTGATAACTCCGCTATTTTTTTGAAATCTTCCTTTTTTACAGTTTTTGTTTCTTTGAGAGTTGTTGGGAGACCTATTTTTTTTATGAAATCAAGAATTTTTTCAATTGCTTTTCTTCCGGATTTCATCTCATCTTTTTCTGTAATTCCGATAGCTTCTCCTACAAGTTTGTATCTTGGACATTCTGGAAGGTTGAAACTCATACCATAAGGTAATATCAGGGAATTAGCAAGACCATGAGGTATTCCGTATAAAGCTCCAAGAGAGTGCGCTATTGCATGAACTACTCCGACCTGAGCATTTGTGAAAGCAGCTCCTCCCATCATTGCAGCTACCTGCATATTTTGCCTTGCTACCAAATCAGAAGGATTCTCAAGAACCTTCGGTAGATTTTCAAATATAAGCTTTATACCGTGTATAGCGAATGAATCAGAAATCGGATTGTTCGCTGTAGAATGGATTGATTCTATACAATGAGTTAATGCATCCATTCCAGTATATGCGGTAATACTCGGGGGCATAGATACCGTGAGACTTGGGTCAAGGATAGCAACTTTTGGCATAAGGAAAAAATCAACATATACAAGCTTTCTTTTTTCCTCTTCATCCTTTATAACTGCAACATGGGATACTTCAGATCCAGTTCCCGCTGTCGTTGGAATTGAAATATGAGGAATCGTTTCTTTTGATAGAAGATAAACTCCAGGGTGATCTTTTATCCTACCGCCTTTTTCATAGAGTATAGTTACAGCTTTTGCGGTATCTATGGATGAGCCCCCACCAACACTTATTATGCTATCTACATCATTATCTTTTGCTATCTTGTAAGCCTTATCTACAATAGAGCATTCTGAATCTGGTTTTACTTCATCAAATATTATGTGTTTCTTACCATCTAAAAACTCCTGAATTCTTGATACTATATCTGTTTTTTCCCTTAGTATCTTATCTGTTATGATCATAGTTTTTTGAGCTTTTACCCTTTCAAGCTCAAGAGGAATTTCTTTAATTGTTCCGACTCCAGAAATTATCTTTGTTCTAAGAAAAAAAACAAAACTCTTCTCCATAAAAATTAACCTCCTTAAAATTTTTCTTAATCATTTATCAGATGTTTTTGATATTCTGTAAAATTCGGATGATTATACATAAAAATCAAAGGAATTTGTCTTGTTGAATTCATCAACTCTCTTGAAGTTTATTATATCTCAAAGAAATAATCTCCACAACAAAATATTTTCTGAATGCTTTATTGTATCCATCAAAAATAGAGTGGTGTTGAACTTTGGCCAAATTTTTAATAGTGCAAGAATGAAAGGTAAAATACATAAGCCAGTATTTTGAATATGACTGCAACAGAGCAAAAGAAATTTATAATTATTACTTTTTAGCTTCAGATGCTTGTTGAAGTAATTCACCTGAAAAAGTATTTTCCAGTAAGAAGAACATTTTTTGATCTTTTTTCTCCCAAATATGTTCATGCGGTTGATGATGTATCCTTTGATATCAAAAGGGGTGAATTCTTTGGGCTTGTTGGAGAATCTGGCTGTGGGAAGACCACAACAGGGCTTATACTTGCCGGTCTTATAAAACCAACTTCTGGAAAAATAATCTTTGATGGAAATGATATAACATTCCTGAAACTAAAGAATGAAATGAGAAGAAAAATACAGATGGTTTTTCAAAACCCTTTTTCATCTTTAAATCCTCGTATGAGGGTCAAGGATCTGATTACCGAAGGAATGATTATACACAAATTGGTTCCAAAAGATAAGGTTAATGATGCACTTGCAAAAATTTTAGATGATGTAGGTTTGGGTATGGAATTTGCGGAAAGATACCCAGATGAACTATCCGGTGGCCAAAGGCAAAGAGTTTGTATAGCAAGGTCAGTAGCGCTCAACCCTGAGTTTCTTATAGCTGATGAGCCGACGGCTTCTCTCGATGTCTCTGTCAGAGCACAAATCCTTGAGCTCTTTGATAAAATAAGAAAGAAATTTAACATGTCAATATTGTTCATAACACATGATATACATACAGTAAAAACTTATGCAGATAGAGTTGCTGTAATGTATCTTGGAAAGATAGTTGAAATTGGCAAGAAAGAAGAAATATTCAGCAAACCATCTCATCCTTATACAAAAATACTTCTTGATTCTGTTCCAGATTTTGATAAGATAATTGATGAAGGGAGATATAGATTGAAAGGTATAGAAGGAGAGATTCCATCCCCATTAAATCCTCCATATGGATGCAGATTCAGAACAAGGTGTCCGTATGCAGACTCACTATGTGAGAAGCAGGAACCAGAAATAAATAAAATATCTGATACCCACTTTTCTGCTTGCCATTACTCAGAAAAAATTAAGGATTTAAAGATTAATCTATAAAAGAATTCAATGATATAGATGAAAAATCTTCAACAACTTTATGTTTTGAAGAAATTTCGATTCCATCTCTTAAAACTCTTATTGTTTTCATACCAGCTTCGCGTGAAGCATCTAATTCTTCTTCAACATCTGAAAGGAAAAGAATTTCCCGAGGTTTTAATTTTATCTCATCTGATATCTTCAGATATGAATCCTTATCTTTTTTGCTACCCATCTTCGTATCGAAGAAACCAGAAAATATATTTGTTATATCTCCGTAATCCGTATATTTGAAAAAGAGTTTTTGAGCTTTAACTGAACCCGATGAGAAAACATAAATTTTTATCCCGATTTCCTTCCATTCCATAAGCTTTATGTAAGCATCCTGATAAATATGTCCCTTAAGCTTACCATCCTTAAAACCTTCTTCCCAGATATATCCTTGAATCTCCTTGAGTATAGGTTCCTTCAAATCAGCATCTATCCACGATTCAAGAATTTTTATTGATTCCTCAATATCAACACTCTTTCCGAGCTTATCAGAGAGTTCTCTAATCGTTTTTTTCACAATATCTTCCTCTTTATGTTCCATCATAAAACTTCTGAGGTTTTTCTTTGAGTACGGAAACATAACCTTTCTGACATATTCAAGAGATGATATTGTACCTTCGATATCGGTAAGAATAGCTTTTATCATTTCTAAAGCCTATCTTTTTTATTCTTTTTTTATTTTTTTTTACCTTTTGATTTTTTTGATTTCTTAGTGAATTTCTTTGTTTTTTTAATCATTTTATCTTTTTTAGTTTTTCCTTTCTTTTCCGCTCTTTTTTTCTTATTTTTTCCTTCATCTGATTTCTTCTTTGCTTTCTCTTTCCGGAATTTCTTTTTCGAAGTAAATTTTATTTCTTCTTTGGGCTTTTCCTTTTGCGATTCATCTGAGGACATTTGAAATTGGATTAAATCATCGTGTGTTGGTATCCTTTTTGATATATCAGAACCTGTGAATTTCCCAACCCATCCTTCCGGTATTGTGAAGAATCTTATAGCCTTGAAGAATGGTTGTGTTCCCATATCGAACCAATGTTTTGTTTCAGCTGGAATACTTATAAGATCTCCCTTCTCACAGATAACAGCATATACTTTATCATCTGAATGTATGTAGAATGTTCCACATCCATCAACAAAAAATCTTATCTCAAAGTCAGAATGAGTGTGTTCAGAAAGGAACATATTTCTAAATTCATCTTTTTTGGGATTATCTGGGGTTAAACTTACAACATCCATTGATTTAAAACTGAATTTTGAATTGAGTGTTTCTATTTCAGTTTTATATGCTTCCATAATTTCGTTCTGACTTCCACTTCCCAAATTTCTGTTGCCGACATCCCATCTTTCAATGGAAATTCCGATTGATTTTAGCAGATCACATATTTTCCCATAATCATCTGTACCTTGTAATAATTTTCCAACTTCATCAAAAATAAAGAGTTTGCTCATAGCTTTAAACCTCCTAATATTTTTAATTTTATCTCACATTCAAAGATGAAATCAAAAATTTCAAGATTCATTGCTGCCTCCGTTATACTTTCTCCCCAAGTATAGATACCATGCTTCCTTATTAAAAAACCGTATGAATTCTTAAGTTTTTCAAAATAATTCTTTATTTTTTCGGATAGTTCCATCATATCCTGTGAATTTTCAAAGATAGGAACATCAATACAAACATCATGTGTCATTATTCCCCTGAAACCTTTCAAGAGCTCATATCCCTGAAGCCTTAAAATATTCTCTCTTTTAATCACGGAGATCAGAGTTGAATTTATTGAATGAACATGTAAAACAGATCTTACATTTGGAAATAGCTTATATATTGATAAATGGAGCAGAGTTTCTGCAGATGATCTTTTTGTCCCTTCGATTAATCTTCCATCTAAATCAATGATAACAAAATCTTCTTCTTTAAGATATCCTTTATGAACACCAGAGGCGGTTATGCATATAAGATTTTCCTCTAATTTAACAGAGAAGTTTCCAGAAGTAGCTGGAACCCATCTTCTGCTATCAAAATCTTTCCCTAAATCTATAAGAGTCTTCAGTATTTCTCCATATTTATGTATCATTGATTGATTATTTATTATTATTACTCTTTGTTAGATATTGCACTAATAACTTGAATGTTTTATAGAAAAATCATGTTTCTTACAAAGAATTTGATCTTTAGGCATCGCTTTATTTTTACGCGGTATTGATTAGAGAAAACATAAAAATGTGATCCTAATTACTATAAATTTTTTATTGTTATATTGTGTCTTTTATGAAATGTCTTGTAACAGGAGCAAATGGATTTATCGGTTCAAATGTGGTGAGAAAGCTAATGGAGAAGGGATATGAACCTGTAGCTTTTGTGAGGAATGGAAGTGACATATATAATCTAAGGGGCGAAGTTGAGATTAGGTATGGAAATTTACTAGATTCAGATAGCTTAGAGAAGGCTATGGATGGTTGTAAGGTAGTTTTTCATGTTGGAGCTTTATATTCCTTTTGGGCTCGTGATACGACAATTTTCTATCAGACAAATGTTGGGAGTACAATCAAGATTCTGGAAATTGCAAAGAAAAAGAATATAGATAGAGTAGTGTATACAAGTACAACCGGAGCTATAGGACTTTCAAGAAATGAAAACCCTATAGATGAAACAGCTTTGTTTAATCCTCCACCTTGGTATTACGATGCTTGGAATTTGAAAGATCATTATGCGAGAAGCAAAATTCTTGCGCAAAAAGAGGTAATGGAAAGAGTAATCAATGAAGGTTTAGATGTAGTCATAGTTTGTCCATCTGCCCCGATAGGATGGGGAGATTACAAACCAACTCCAACAGGCTTACTCATATTAAAGTTCCTTAACCGAGAAATACCATTTTATTCAGATGTTGGATTTTCCTTTGTGAATGTGAAAGATGTTGCTGATGCACATATTCTTGCACTTGAAAAAGGGAGGAAAGGAGAGATATATATTTTAGGAGGACATAATATTAAGCTTTCTGAATTTTTTTCCAAAATATCTGAGATTACTGGTTTGGGGAAGCCAATAAATTTAGGAAGGCATATACCAGCTTTTTTAGGATATGTTGTTGGTTTGATACTTGAGATATGGGCGAGGATAACAGGGAACCCACCAATTATAACACGCTCTCAAGCGAGAGCTTCTTTTCTGAATCTTTACTATTCTTCTCAGAAGGCTCAAAACGAATTAGGATATAAAATAACTCCTCTTGAATATGCCTTGAAAGATGCAATAAGCTACTTTATTGAACGAGGAATGGTCAAAAAGAGAATTGCTAAAAGACTAAAAATATCTTAAACCACGAAAGAACCTATCAAGTTTTCATCTTCTATATCTTCTATTATTATATTTCTGAACGGTGATTGGCTATTTATAGTATTTGCATCATGACCATTTTTTAACTTTATAACTCCGTCTATCTCTGGAGCTTGGAAATAAGCTCTATACGTAGTATCTGATTCGTAAATGCATCTGAAAATCTTCCCAATTTTCTCTTTTTGTTTTTCATGAAGTATTTTTGTCCAAACTTTCATTATTTCCTTTTTCCTTTCATGTGATATTTTTTTTGAAATATTTTGTTCTTTCCACATCCTGTATGATGGTGTATTTTTTTCTGGTGAGAACTCAAAAACTCCAAGCCAGTCAAATTTGAAGATCTGAACAAAATTAACGAGCTCTTCAAACTTATCATCTGTTTCTCCAGGGAATCCGACTATTAATTCTGTCCTTATTGACATATCGGGTATTTTATTTTTTATGTTTTCTAGAATCTCATAGATGAGTTTTTTTCTTGTCGCTCTTGCCATTTTCATAAGAATCTCATCATCTATGTGTTGAAAAGGCATTTCTATATACCTTACTATCTTTGGATTATTGGCAATATAATCTATAAGCCTTATAGCAAATCTATCTGGATATATATAAAACAACCGAATCCACTCAAGATCATTTATCTCCGATAGTTCATCAAGTAATCTGAAAATATCTTCCCTCTTCCCACCTTTATCTATGTTCCACATCGTTGTGTCCTGTGATATAATGATGAGTTCTCTGACACCATTATCCACCAGATACTTTGCTTCATCTAATATTTTCCGTTGATCAAAAGATTGAATTGGTCCTCTTATTTTGGGTATGGAACAAAAGGAACACAATCTTGAACATCCTTCCGAAATTTTAAGATAGGCGGAAAATTTTGAAAGAGTGTTTATGCGCTTGATTTTCTTAAAATTTGGTGAAGCAATGTCCTTTTTTGGTAAGAAACTTCTCGCAATCTGAATAGTTTCTTCCACATTTTCTGCAACAAAATCACATGGTATGGTAATTTTATCTACTATTTTTGTATAGCAGCCCATTGCTATAAGATGACCTTTAGTTTTTTGCTTTATTTCTCTGATGTGTTGTTCTGTCATCTTTCTTGCAGCATCAATGAATCCACAGGTATTAACTATAACTATGTCAGAATCTTCTGGAGAAGAAGATGGAATGAAACCCATTCTCATAAGTTCAAGTGATACTTTCTCTGAATCCACAAGGTTTTTAGGACAGCCAAGATTTAAGAGAAAGAACTTAGGATTCATAATTTTGATTGTTTCTATTCATCTGACTTTATCCACCTTATTTTTATTTTTTTGCTTTTTTACTGATCGTTGATTCTTTGCTTTTTGTTTATTCTTGGACTTGGATAATATTTTTCGTCTTGATGATTTTTTCATTTTTTTTCTTTTCTCTGTTAAATCTTTAAGATTTTTTTGCCTTATAGCAGATTGTGCTGCAGCTATTCTTGCGGCAAGAACTCTGTAAGGCGAAACGCTAACATAGTTAAATCTGAGTGAATTGAAAAATGATATGGAATCGGGATCACCACCATGTTCTCCACATACCCCAATTTTCAGATTCTGCTTTTGTTTTCTACCTTTATCAACAGCTATTTTTATGAATTCACCAACTCCAGATGTATCTAAACTTGTGAATGGGTTATGCGGAAAGATAAGTTTGAGATAATCTGGCATAAATTTTCCAGAATCATCTCGTGATATTCCTAAAACAGTCTGAGTTAAGTCGTTTGTCCCAAATGAGAAGAAATCAACATACTTAGCGATTTGATCTGCAAGAATACAGGCTCTGGGGAACTCTATCATAGTTCCTATAGATATGGGAATTTTTACTTTCTCTGATTTTTCAACATCTTTAACTATCAGATCAAATACATTCCTGAAATACTTTATCTCCTCTGGATCTATTACATTTGGAAACATTATCTCTGGTATAACATTTTTCCCAGATTTTATAAGTTCTGATGCTGCTTCTACTATAGCTTCAATTTGCATACAATATATTTCAGGGAATGATATTCCAACCCTTATTCCTCTGTTTCCAAGCATTGGGTTTTGTTCCTTCATTTTTTCTACATATTCTCTTATTTCTTCAACATTTGTCTGAGTCTTTTCTGCAGTTGATATGATCTCTTGTTCGCTTTTTGGTAAGAATTCGTGCAGCGGCGGATCAATTAACCTTATTGTTACAGGATAGTTCTCCATAACAGAAAGTATTTCTTTAAAATCACTCTTTATCCATTTTTTTATCCTATCAAGAGCATCAAAATATTCCTTCCTTACCTCTTTAAATTTTTGGAATATAGATTTAGCACCATTTAGATTTGCTTTTTCCATCTCATCGAATACCTGACTATATTGTATGCCTCTTTGAAAAGATGGGATTACTCTCATGTGCTTTAAGGCAGTAATATGCTTGACTATTTCTGTAGAGCCGGTTTCAGCAGCTTCTTCCAGAGTTTTTATGAGTTCCTCATATAAATCCTTGTATTTTTGAGCATATATTATCATTTTTCTCATAATAGGTATTCTTTCTTCTTCAAAGAACATGTGTTCCGTTCTGAGGAGTCCTATACCTTCAGCTCCGAAACTTTTTGCGGTTTTAGCATCCCTTGGAGTATCAGCATTAGCTCTGATCTTCAAGGTTCTAATCCTATCGGATATCTTGAGTATATTGATGGCTTCTTGAGGGAGTTCTGACGTTTTTATAGGAACTTCACCATAATATATATTTCCAGTATTTCCATCTATTGTTATTATTTCCTTTTCTCTTATAACTTGTTCGCCTATTTTTATACACCTTGATTCATAATCTATATTTATCTCCTCTGCACCAACTACTGCCGATTTTCCCATTGCTCTTGCAACTACTGCAGCATGTGATGTCTCTCCACCGCGAGCGGTTAGTATTCCTTTGGCACTGGCTATTCCTGCAATATCTTCAGGAGAAGTTTCGTGTCTTACAAGAATTACATCTTCCCCTTGCTTTGCCATTTTTTCAGCTTCATCTGGGAAAAGAACAATCTTACCAGAAACTGCCCCAGGAGAAGCTGCTAATCCCTTAGATATAGGTTTTTTCTGTAATCTTGTTTCATCTATGACGGGAAATAAGAGCCCATATATACTTTTAGGATTTAATCTCATTATACCTTCATTCTCACTTATTATTCTCTCCTTTATAAAATCATGAATTATCTTTATGTTTGCCCTAGCTGTTCTCTTCCCTGACCTCGTTTGAAGTATCCATACTTTAGAATTCTCAATTGTGAATTCTATATCTTGCATATCCTTGTAGTGTCTTTCAAGGTTTTCTGATATCTTCTCTATTTCTTTGTAAGCTTTTGGCATAAGTTCCTGGAGGGTTGGAAGATGAGCATTTGCCTGACTCTTGGAGGCGTCATTTATGGCATGAGGAGTCCTTATTCCAGCGACAACATCTTCTCCCTGAGCGTTTGGAAGAAAGTTCCCCCAAATAGTCTTTTCTCCCGTATTCGGATTCCTTGTGAATAGAACACCAGTTCCAGAATTATCTCCCATGTTTCCAAAAACCATCGCTACTATATTTACCGCAGTACCTATGTCATCAGGTAACCCGTGAATTTTCCTGTATGTTACAGCTCTTTCTCCATTCCACGAACGGAATACAGCTTCAATAGCAATCATGACCTGCTCAAGTGTGTCTTCAGGAATAGTTATACTGCGTTCCTTCAAAATTTCTTGATATCTTTCAACAATGAGTTTAAGAACTTCAGCAGGTATATCACGATCTTTGATTCTGGTATTCCTCTCATCTGAAACATTATTATATGCCTGAGTGATAGAAGAAAATCTACCTTCAATGTATCCTTCATAAGCATTCTTCCACCTTTCAAATTCCTTTTCAAAAACTTCCTTTTCTACTTTGAGAGCTATTGTAGAGAACATCTGAATGAACCTTCTGTATGTGTCGTATGCGAATCTTTCATCAATGCTCTTTAGATATTCAAAAGATTTCTGATTTGTACCAACATTTAATATAGTGTCCATCATACCGGGCATTGAGACAGGAGCACCTGAACGAACGGAAACAAGGAGTGGAAAATCTTTTCCCCGCATCTTCTTCAGAGCTTCCGCTAATTTTTTTAGCGAAAGATCAACGTCTTTTTCTATCTTTCTCAAGAAAGATTGACCGTTTTTCATATACTCCCTGCAAGCTTCAGTGGTAATTATAAATCCTGGTGGAACAGGTATATTATTTTTGGCCATTTCGCTAAGCTGGGCTCCCTTATTCCCGAGAAGATGAGCAAGATCCTTACCACCTTCTGTTTTTCCTATACCAAAAAACCAAATATATTTTGACATTTTTCCCCCTCCTTACTTCTTTACAAATTTATGTAGAATTATACCATCTGATTCAACGAAATCTAGATAAACTGTTTCTCCTATATTTAGATTCTCTCCCTCTATTTTGGTTAATATTCTACCTATACCATCTAATTCAACAAAGCCTATGATGTCTGGTTCAGAAAATCTTATAGCTCTCTTCTGAGTGGTGAATGCTAGTATTTTCCCTTTTTCTGGTATATCTATCCATTCTATATCTTCGGAGTAGCAATTGCTGCAAAATTTTCTTGGGGGAAAATCAACATTTCCGCATTTCATACACTTTGTCGTTTTGAATTTCTTTTCCTTCATGAAGTTATAGAAAATTTGTGTTGCTGAATCACCGTATATTTTTATAGCTTCCTGAGTTGCTTTTGATATAACTTCCCTTATCCCATCCATATCCTAAAATATAAGATAATTTTTCGGTTTTTATATTTTTTGAAATTTTATGGATTCAATGAATTACTGAAATATGTTTTATTCAAATAAAATCGATACTGATGCGCATGAGATATGTAGAAAAATCATTATAGATTACCACTAACATGATTCAAGATAATTTTTAACGCATCTGATGGTTTTGGAGATTGAAATATCTTCTGATCTGGAAAATTAGTTTTTATATATTCTTCTACTTTTTTGGTCGGGAATCCCCATTTTGCGAGGATAAAATTTGAACCTGAGTTAAGCGCAAAAAGAAAATCATTTAAGCCGTCACCTATTATGAAAATTGAGCCTTTTATATCATATCTATGATATATCTTTTTTAAGAGCTCTTCAGAAGGTTTTTTGACCTCAAAAGTATCTCCACAAACTATACCATCAAATACGTTTAAAATACATAACTCTGAAAGGAGCTTTACAGTTAAATCTGATAGTTTGTTTGTGAGCAATATAACTTGGAAATTGTTTTGTTTCAGATGGAATATCAGATCTAAAACACCTGGATACACATATGTGCTTTTTGAGATATTTTTCCTGTAATGTCTCAGGAATTCCTGAAACAACAAAGGTTCTTCTTCTATTCTTCCGAGATATTTTAAAATTTTTTGAATAAGAGGTTTGACTCCATCTCCTATAAAATCCAATACGATATCAAATGAAACTTCTTCTATATTGAATTTTTTAAGGGTCTCGTTAAGTGATCTATATATATCATCAGAAGTGTCGGCTAATGTTCCATCAAGATCAAATAAAATTGTTGCAGAATCTCTTATCATCTTTGCTGCTTCTTCTTGAACCACTTTACAACTTGAGGTGGTACGAGAGAGCTTATGTCTCCTCCAAGTTTGGCTATTTCTCTAACTAAAGAAGAAGAGAAATAGGAGACATGATCCTCTGCCATTATAAAGACAGTTTCTATGGAGCTGTTGAGTTTCCTATTTGTCAGGGCCATTTGAAACTCATATTCAAAATCAGAAACAGTTCTTAATCCTCTTAATATAATATTAATACCCATACTTTTGGCAAAGTCAACAAGCAAACCTTCAAATTTTTTTACTTCTACATTAGCATCTTCCTCAAAAACTTCTTTCAACATTTCATATCTTTCATCAAATGTGAAGAATGTGTTTTTATGTGAATCCTTGGCAACAGCAACTATTATCTTATCAAAAACAAGAAGAGACCTTTTTACAACACTTACATGTCCTAGTGTTATCGGATCAAATGTTCCAGGATATATGGCCTCCTTACTCATAACAAATAATCTTCTTACAGACTATCTGAATTTTCCAAAAAAAAGTAAAATTTTGTTTTCCCTCTTATGCACAGGTAAATTGGTGTGCAAAATTTCTCTAACGAAACAGCGCTAGATTGGTTAGGAGGAGACTGCAGAAATGTTTTACAAAGTTTTAAAATTGCATTTGAGCTTCTTAAAATAAATCTGAAGTCTTGGAAATTGTTAATGGAGAAATCTTTGAAACCTTGTAAGATTTTTAAGCCCCGCAATGACTAAATAATCTATTGAAAATATCTGATATTAATACTGTTTTTTTGATATCTGAGTGCTAATTATATGACTAACTTGACAAGTTTCATCAAGAATGCTATAAAGGAGCAATTCAATTTTTATTATCTTTCTACCCATTGTTTCCCATCGAAATAACATGATGTTATACCTCCTGTTGGGGATATAACCGAGAATGCTAAAAAATCTTTGCCGCACTTTATATATATTGTTCCAGAAGAATCTTTTAGACCTCTGGGAGAGAATCTGAAAGATCTCTTTATTGATGGAACTCCGTAAGAGTTAGAACAAGCTCTTTTAGAAGTAAGAGGGGCTGATATATCAAAATCTACAGAATATGATTTTTCGCTTTGAGATGATATTATTTTTATTTTTCCTTCCACAAACTCTATTATTGCTTCACCATATTTTGCAGATATATTTTTTGCTTCAAGGAAAGCCGAAAGAACAGTAAATTCTGCTGATTTTGTATTACAGTTATTCTTAGGTTTCAGAAACGAGAATATAGAAAAACCTATACCGATATATAAAAAGATTTTTATTATGGTGTATATCATATAGATAGATTGGTAGGTCAATTATATTGTAATTCGTTTTAAAATTCCGCGTCTAAATTTTTTCTTGTTTTACCAGAATATGAGAGATTTTTGACCTTAAGAACGTTGGTCTTTTTCTATGAAACAAGCTCTTTGTAGAACTTTATATATTCTTTAACCATTTTATCAGCTGAAAAATCAAGAGACATTACTTTCTTTACAATTTTTTTCATGGAATTTTTTTTCTCATATAATTCAATAGCTCTTTTGAGAGCACATTTTAAATCTTGTTTAGTTGGTTTTTCAAAAAGAATACCGTATCCGTCTTTTTCTTGGATGTCTTTCACAGTACTTGCAAGTCCTCCTGTCTTTCTGACAACAGGAATACAACCATATCTCATACCTATCAGTTGAGAAATTCCGCAAGGCTCAAATATTGAAGGAACTAATATAAAATCTCCAGATGCATAAACTTTTCTAGCGAGAGTTTCTTTGAAGTTCGTATCTACTATAACATTCTTATATTTTGATGAAAGCTCAAGAAGTTTATACTGATATTCACCCATTCCCAGAAAAAAGAAATTTGCATCAAGATTAAAAATTTCCTGATGATATTCTGTAAAGAGATGAATACCTTTTTGGTAAGTTAATCTACTAATGACGCAGAAAAGAGGTTTTTTAGGATCAAAATTATACATTTCAGCTAACTTTTCTTTGTTCTTTGCTTTCCTGCCAATAGATCTTTCAGAGAATCTTTGGTATATTTCAGTGTCTTTAGCCGGATTCCAAACATCAAAATCTATCCCATTTATGATTCCAACAATCTTTTTTTCATATTTTTGGATCAAACCCTCAAGCCCATATCCGTATTCATAGGTCTTAATCTCTTCAGCATATGTTGGACTTACAACAAAAATTCTATCACTGAATACAATTCCAGCTTTTATTATATTGACAAGACCCCAGAACTCAAGCGCCTCCATGTTGAAAAGATATGACGGAAGAGAAAGCTCCTGCATAACGCTTCTTGGATACAGACCTTGATATGCGAAGTTATGAATTGTGAAAGCAAGTTTCTTCTTAGTTCTAAGTATTTCTTTTGATATCAGAACAGTAAGGGCAGTTAACCAATCGTTTGCATGTATTATATCAAATGTTTCATTCTCAGCAAAATTAGATACAGCCCAGGAGAATGCACCAAACCTTATATGATTATCACTGTAGGCTGATCCTGGGGGACCATATATGAAATCACGGTCAAACAGTTTTCCATTATCAAAAAATATACAGTCTTTACTTTGATATATGGAGAAATCATATGTTTGTCCGTTAAGTTCTATTTTCAGTTTTTTCCCTGTATCTTTTATCTCTATTCCTTCTATATTTTCATCGCTTATCTCAAGTGGTCCATCAAGATTTTTCTTATGTATATATTTATCTTTAATTGATTTATAAAGAGGAATAATACCATAAGCTTTGATACCGTTCTTTCTTAAGTGATTCACAAGTGTGAAAACATAATCACCAAGACCCCCTGTTTTTGCGTATGGATACATTTCTGTTGAGACTATTGCTATTTCCATGTGAGATATATCTAAAATATAATGGTCAATCCTATGGATGAATAAAATCCAGGTTTTATCCTGTCAAGATAGGGAAATCTTATTATAGCATAGTCCAGATATTCTGAGGATATAAAAGATCTTTCAAATATACAAAAAGAGAAATCTAAAGATAATCTCATCCATTCTCTTATAACTTTTTCACCGAAGATATCTTGCTTTTTTTTGAAGGTTCCAGCCAAGGTTATGCCAGCTTTTATTACATCCCAAGATTTTCCCCATACACTATACAAACTCGTCTTCTGCCTTTCTGGGAAACCGTGTATGTATGAACTAAAAACTCCGAACGAAAAGTTGTGTGAAATATCTGATGTCGGGAAGAAATCTCTAATATTAGAGTAGATACCAAGATTTCCCGTAATAATATCCCCTGGTGAGATCAGCTGTCCAAAAAATGGATATGACATACGAAATATATAAGCTCCGCTCGTCAAGATCTGTATTGGTGTGGAGAATTTCATCATCAGGTAAAGTGGGATATCTAGAGCAAAGGAGGATTGATTGATTCTTCTGAATGTAGCAAGGTTTTCATCTGGTTCGCCAGCAAGTGGAACAACAGCCCCAATAGAAAGATAGACATCTGAGATATTTTCTGAGATTGGTCTGAAAATAATATTTAAGATCATATCCCCGAAGCCAAAACCACTTACCTGATTAAAATCTCTGCTTCGCAGAAAAAATCCAAAATTTGCAAGTATTGAGTCTGAAAAATAATATTCTGCATCTAAATAGACATCAAAATCTTTTACGCTTATTTTAGCTGTATCAGATGTTTGCTGAGAGATTCCCTTATATACATAATTTATTATTTTGGGAGTTGTTATATACGATGTTCTATCAAATGTGATTTGCTTGATACTTAATTTTTTGCTCCAAAATGAGAACGATATTCCAGAATCAAGAAAGAAAGAATCCTTATTAGATTTTGCTCCAAGGATCACATTTTTGCTTGGGAAAATCAATGGATAGTCTGTTGATGAGAGAGTTATTTTTGGAAGCAATATCAGCGCTATAAGAATTATTTTTTTCATTTTTATGGCGGAGGAGGTGGGATTTGAACCCACGCGGGGATGGAAGTCCCCAACGGATTTCAAGTCCGTCCTGTTCGTCCGCTCCAGCACCCCTCCATACCAAAAAATCTAAAAACAATAAAATAAAAAAATAAATTTTAAAGTAAATTTCGGAATGAAAGATCAAGCAGAAAGATTGAGAGAGGTAATGGGGAAGAAAATAGGTAAGATCTTTGCTATAGCATCGGGTAAAGGTGGTGTGGGTAAGACTACGATTTCTGTCAATATTTCTATAGAGCTTGCTAAACTTGGTAAAAAAGTTCTACTTATAGATGGAGACATCTCACTTGCTAATGCAGATATAATACTTGGAGTAGTTCCCAAAAAGCATATAGGACACTATATTCAAGGTAATTCATCTTTGGAGGAGGTTATAGAAAAAGTTGATACAAATTTATTTTTCATACCTGGAGCGAGCGGTGTTACAAAGCTTACAAATCTGACAGACTCAAACATAAGAAAGATAAAAGATATAACAACAAGCTTTGATTCAGATATAACTTTGATAGATTTACCAGCTGGAATAGGAAGAAATGCCATATCTCTTGCAATGATATCAAATTATGTTATAGTAGTTGCAACTCCTGATCCAGTATCTGTTACAGATGCTTACTCCTTCATAAAAGTCCTGAACAAGGCTGGATTCGGAGGTAAAATATTTATAATTGCTAACATGGTGAGAAATCAGAGAGAAAAAGATATTACCTTTTCTACTCTGCAGAAAGTTTCTCAAAAATATCTGGGAATATCTTTAGATTATCTTGGATCAATAAGCTATGACGATTCTGTGAGAGAATCTTTTTACATTCAGAAACCTTACATCAAGATTTTCCCAAAATCAAAATCTTCAAACGATACAAGGGAGATATCCAGAAAAATCCTTGAATTATTGGATTAAAAATTCAGATATATCTGGTAGTTATACAATGGTAAAGTATCATGTTTTAGAAATTGAGAATAATTTAGCAAAGAACTAAATTACACTAAAAATACGTGAAAAGAGGAATGAGAATCGGTTTTATCACATATCTAACTACGATGAATAAAAGCGTGCTGAGATTAAGTTGATCATTTCTCTTAGCTTACTAAGCCTAAAAAGATCTAATGAAATCTCCAAGAAATAAAGACAAACATATAATAACGATATGCAAATAATAGAAAGATATCTGAAGTTCCTTCATGAGGATTTTAATGAGAATAGGGAACTCTTTGAAAAACTGAAAGATAAGCAGAATCCCCATACTTTATTGTTGTTCAGATAGCAGAGTAATACCTGAATCTCTCCCAGGAGAGTTATTTGTTGTTAGAAATGTAGCAAACATTGTGCCTCTATAACATATGGTTGATCTATCTGTTCCTGTTGCAGCTGCTATAGAGCACTCAGTCTTAACATTAGAAGTCAAAAACATAATTATATGTGGTCATTCTAATTGTGGAGGCTGTTCAGCCTTGCACCTTAGCGACGAAGAGTTATCAAATAGACCTAATGTGAGAAGGTTGATATCAATATCAAAAGATATAGCAAATGAAGTTAGCAAAATTGAGACAGATCTTACAAAAAGATATAGATTAACAGAACAGTTAAATATAATAAGGCAGATTGAAAACCTACTAACTTATCCTTTCGTGAAGGAAAAATTCGATATGGGTGAAATAAAAATATATGGATGGTATTTCGAGATACCAACAGGTAAAGTATATAACTATAACAGAGTAAAGATTAATTTCGAACCTATTGAGAGTTTTTGATTTTATTAAGTCAATATACCTATATTTTTCGATTTCAAACAAAATAAAACCGCAAAAGGACTAGAGAAATTCTCAAGGGCGGAAGTATTCAACTATTTTGAAGTTTTGATACTCAAGAAATCTTCTTTTGAAAATTTTTTCTGTTATATCCGCAACGAGCTTTTGAATTTTTCTCTTGTAAGGAATAGACTTTATTTCTGGTTCAAAGTCCCATGTATTTTTTTCTATAAAATCCTTCATACAGGAAGGATGTTTTTGTTTGAATATTTTCAGTCCTTCTGTTTGATTCAGAACATCTTTTACTTCAATATCTTTGTTATATCTTATTTTTATGGCTCTTGAGATTTTCTTTCTTATGTATTCTGGAGACAACATCCATCCATAGTGATGTATATAGGCAGGCAATACAGCAACTGGTATTTTCTTTCCGTTTATCCTGAAGCCTTGTGCATCTCCCCATGCTGAAATACCATGAAAGTTTTTAAGTATTCTTATCTCCCATCTATACCACGGTGAAGAGTCATGATAATATTTGGGGGATCCATAAAAGTGTCTATACATAAGAACCAATCCTAAAATATTATCGCAATCTTCATATCTTCTTAATGCCGATCTTATAATCTCATATCCATCTTCAACCAAAACCTCATCTGCTTGTATATATACTCTCCAAAATCCTTTACATTCTGATAGAGCTAAATTTGTGTAAAACTTGTAGTATTCAGCACCATAAAGGTTATCATAATTCTCAACCTCTATTATCCTTATTTTTCTATCTTTAATGTCTTTAATCTTTTTTAATGTATCATCTGAACTTCTAACAACAATGGCTACAAACTCATCTACAATAGGCAGAACAGATAATATACTTTCTACAAATGGATATCCGAGACTGGAAACATTATGAAAAAAGGAAAATCCTGATACCATAGATAAAACATATGTATCGATTAGAATATCCCTTGAAAAACAGATTTTGTAATTTGAGACTTTTAATCAATTTTGAAGTTTTTCTGTTGCTTTTAAATATTCATCGATTTCATTTACAAAGGAACATTATTTTAGTATGAAAAGAGTTCTAAACATTTTTCAAACCGGGAAGGGGGGACTTGAAAATTTAAGTCAGAGTATATCAAAAATATTAGAACCTTACTTTGAGGTCAGATCAATACCATTGAGTTTTGGGATTAGGAATATCTGGAAGTCAGCGATGAGTAGTGAAATTATTTTAGTTCATAGGACAAAATCTATCTTGAAGATTCTCCCGATTAAACTTTTTAGTCAATCAAAAGTTTTGATATTTTTCCATCATTTTATGGCTAGAAGTAAGAAGAAAGATATATACCACAGAATCGTTTATTCAAAAGTAGATAAACTCGTTGTGCTGAGCAAGAGGATAAGGGAACAAGTAAAAAATAACTGGTCTATAGATGAAAGTAAAATATACATAGCTTACCCAGGTGTTGATATTAATAGATTCCGCAGATCAGAATCAATCAGAAAAAGTATAAGAGAAAGATATGGGATAAGCAAGAAGGAAAAAGTTTTTGGGGTCATAGGGAGGATATGTGAGGAAAAAAATCAGGAGATACTATTAGAGGCGATCAGAAAATCTGATGTTGACGCAATTGCCTTAATAGCTGGACCTGTGGAATCTGAAAGATATTTTCAAAAGATAAATATGTTATCGGATAAAGTTAGATCAATTTTAGTTCCAAATTTTGTTGATGATGTTGTAGGATTGCTGAATGCAATAGATTTTCTGGTTATTACATCTAGAAATGAACCTTTTGGACTTATAGGTCTTGAAGCTATGGCTTGTTCAACTCCAGTTTTAGCGCCGGATAATTCTGGTATAGCAGAAATAATATCTGATGGATTTGATTCATTCGTATATTCAGCAAATGATGTAAGGTCTTTAGAGGAGAGAATTAGAAAAGCAGTGAGCGAGGTAGATAATTCAAATATATCTGAGCGAGCTAGAAAGAAGGTAGAAAAGGATTTCTCACTAGATTCTTACGGTAGAAAATTAAAAGAAATAATAATGGGATGAACATCATCAAATTTTACATATTGAGCTAAAAGTGGGGTATCTAACATGTTTATTTCAGCAATGCGAAAATATTTCCATTTTCATCTATTTCAATTGATATTTTCTTTATTGGAGCTGGGGCCGGCATAGAGAGATTCTTGCCAGTTTTTATATCAAACTCCGCGCCGTGCCAACCACATGTTATCTTTTCTCCATCAATTTCATAATTCTCTGATATCGGCATATCTTGGTGGGAGCATCTATCCTCATAAACATATATCTTGCCTCCAAGCTTTATTACAAGATAGTTTTCCACACCCCGACTTATCCCTCTTGCTGAGTTTTCAGGAATATCTTTTTCATTTAAAAGAAATACCTTGTTCATAATAAATCCGTAAATGTTAAAAAATTTTGCATTAGGGTTTGAAAATTTCTGAATAATATCCCACTGAATACCATATGTCCATGTAAATCTTCATTATGGGTAGAGCTATTTTCATAATTTTTTTATACTCACAAGGGAAAAATTCACTTGAACTGGATTGTTCTAATATTTTCTGTGCCTGGTTTATGTATGCTGTGAGGAAAACTATCATAACAGGAGGAGCAAAAGAAAGCGGAATTATCTTTGAAAGCAGGATTTCTCTTCTTAAGAATTTCTTGAGCTTTACCTTTTCATATTTTTTGACTAAAGTTGCTAAGCTTTTTCCTCGCCTTATGAACCATTTTTTTATATCTTTCAAGTTTTCCCTTGGTTCGGTAAATACATATGCTTCACTTGAATAAAGAAATTTTGCCATGGGAAACATCTTTTTTATCCTGATGGACAAATCTGAATCTTCTGCTCCGAAAACAAGTTTTTCATCGAACATTCCTGCCTCAACAACAAATTTTTTCAAGATGGCCAGATTAGAGGTCGAAAACGAATCTATGTAAAACTTTCCTTTAGATAGCATTTTCAAGCCTCCGGCAGGAAATCCAAGAACAGCCTGAGAAAGTATTAGTATGTTTTTCAGATCTGTTAAAGTATCTCTTCTATCTTTAATAATTTTTGGTATTACTGCTCCCATAACGGCATCGGATTCTCCAGATAATATTGGCGAAATTATTTTTTGTATCCACTGTGGCGGAATATCCATTCCATCGTCTATAAAGACAATGATGTTATTTGATGATTCTTTGACCCCTATGTTTCTTTGGATGGAAAATCCGCCCTTTTTCACGATGATATGCTTTATTTTTATCTCTCCAAGGTCATCATCTATCTTTTTTTCAATTGCACTATTTTCAAGCTCAACAATCACATATTCTGCATTTTTTAATCCTGCGTACCTTATACTTCTTATAACTCCCTGAAATGTTCTAAGGAGCTTTGTTCTTGAATTACTTATAGTTATTATGGAGACCACTCTTTAGAAATTAAAGATAAAAATCAGAAAAAGCACTTTTTCATGCTTTGTAGATAATAGTAATATAAAAGGGGTCAGTAGCTCAGTTGGCAGAGCGGTGGACTCTTAATCCACAGGTCGCGGGTTCAACTCCCGCCTGACCTACATAAAACTATGAGGGTAGCCATAAATGGCTTTGGTAGAATAGGAAGGCTTTTCTTTAGAATGGCTTTTGATAATGGTATAGATGTAGTTGCTATAAATGATATTGTGAAACCAAGTATTTGTGCCCATTTACTAAAGTATGATTCTACATTTGGAAGATATGAAAGAAAAATAGAACATACTGATAATTCAATAATTGTAGATGGTAAGGAGATAAAGGTTTTTAGTGAGCCAGATCCTTCAAAACTTCCTTGGAAAGATCTTAAAATTGATCTTGTAGTTGAATCAAGTGGAAAATTTACAGAGAGAGAAAAATCGGAGCTTCACCTTAAAGCGGGAGCACAAAAGGTAGTAATAACAGCACCTGCAAAAAATCCAGATATCACCATAGTCCTTGGAACTAATGAAGAAAATTATGATCCAAAAAAACATAGGATTATATCAAATGCTTCATGCACAACAAATTGTTTTGCTATGCTTGTCAAAGTAATACATGAAAAGTTCAAAATAGTCAAAGGAGAACTTACAACAATACACTCTTATACAAACGACCAGAGAATTATAGATTCTCCACACAAAGATCTCAGGAGGGCAAGATCGGCTGCAATGAACATAATCCCAACTTCTACAGGGGCGGCCAAAGCTATATATGAAATATTCCCTGATCTAAAAGGAAAGCTGACCGCCCTTGCTGTAAGGGTCCCAACTCCAGATGTTTCTGTTTGTGATTTTAGTTGCGTTGTAGAAAAACCAACTTCAAAGGAGGAAGTAAATTCAGCATTTAGAGAGTATGCAGAAGGAAAGTTAAAGAGATATCTTCAATACACAGAAGATGAAATCGTCTCATCTGATGTTATAAAAAGTGAATATTCTGCAGTTTTTGATTCAAAACTTACAGAAGTGGTTGATGGAAATTTTGTCAAGGTTTTCGGTTGGTATGATAACGAATACGGATACACTGCAAGAGTTGCTGACCTAGTTAAATTTATCGCAGAAAGAGGGTAGAGCATAGCTGAATTTTGGTTATATAAGAAACACCAAAACGATTCTAGTTTTTTTGCTTCTGGAAAAAAAGATCCATTGTTTTGGGCTCGCTTGCCCTTTCCAAATGACATCTACATTTATTCTTATTCAGATTTTCTCCACAATTTTTGCATATTCCTCTACAGTTTTCGGAGCATAGATTGTAAGATGGGACTATTGATTCTCCTAAAGAAATTATATAACTGTAAAAATCCATTTCTTCTCCTTCATAAAAATCATCATCTAAGTCCTCTATTTTCAGCTCAATTTCTTCTTCATCTGGAATAAGGTAGGAGGGTTTCAGGTATATATTTATGACATCTGAAGCGTTCGCGTAAAACTCATCTAGGCACCTAACACATTCTACAACTTTATCTACAAAGATTTTTCCTTTTATTTCAACTATATCTTTTTTGCGTGTTATTTCACCATCAAACATAACTTTTATCTTTTCACCAGAGAGTATTTTTGAAACCTTTATACCCTTTTCAGTTAGATATTTTATTTTTACTGGACCTTTGAAAAGTTCCTCCTGTGTTTTTATTTGCATAACGGTAAAAAATATCATCTAAATTTATGAAATTTTTAAGAGTAAAATTTTTATTTCAAGAATAGTTTAGCAGATTTAGAAACGGTGGGAAATACCTCCAAAAATGGAGCTTTGCCCAAATGAATGTAATTCAACAGTAATATATGTTTCAGGATTCAAATGATAATCTCCTCCAACAAATACAAAAAATATTGAGTCTTTCCTAGATTTCATATTCTCACCATTTTCCAACTTAATATAAAAATCTCTATATCCGCTTCCCACATAGATAATAGAATAAGCTAATTTAAAACTTAGATTTGGTGATATCTGCCAGAGTATAGCATTTGGAAACCTTTTTCTATCAGTTTTTTTCAAGAATGGTAGTATTTCCATATTCCCGTCAATATTTATATTTACAGTTCTCTTTTTATCTAGAAGAGATGTTTTAGCACCAATACCAAATTGATTTAGAGTTGGAATTGGATCAAGAGGAGAAAAAGTTCTTACACCAGAAAAACCATAAATCAAAATCTTATCAGAAGGACTGTATCCAAACTTTGCGGATAGAGATAGGGAAGAAGCAGGAGTTTTATCTTTCAAGTTTGTTTCAAACATAGAGAAATTTACAAATCCACCAAGTTCAAAATTACCTGCATCTGGTGTTAAGACCCCTCCACCACCTAAAAAACTTATGATAAGGAGAAATGAAAAATTCATAACAGAGCTAATTTTACATATTTTCTCTGATTTTTTCGTTGTTTAATAAGATATCCCTTTTAAAAAATAAATTCCATTGAGTATATCGCTCTTTTATAATCCTTTCAAGGAATTCTATCATACTATCATAGCTTTGAAGTTTCTCTGATCGGAAAAGAAATTTTTTTCCTTCCTTGTAGCAAGCAATACCAAAAACCTCTAATTGAAATCTTTGAGATAGCCTGAAAGGTAGATCAGATACATAAAAAGTTTCTCCAAACATTTGAGTTGGTTTTGAATTTGGTATCGGTCTATCTACGAGCAAAACAAAGATTTTTCCTTTCGGTTCTCTCATTTCAAAAACAAAATCCTTAAAGCTTTCCTTAGTGTTTATTCCTATTTTCATTCTTGATATATTAAAAAAATAACGGCTTATCATAGGTTCTAGCCTTTCAACCAGAGCAAAGATCTTTATTCCATGTTTCCGAAATAAAGATGAAGCAAACTCTGGAATTCCTATATGTCCAGACACGCATATAGCTCCTTTACTGATTGAATATTCTGTGAGCTCATTGTAATTGTTCGGCGTTTCCGGATACACCTTTATATAGCTTTTTATAATTGGGTATGCAGCAAGATAAAGGTGGTACAATGTATGGAACATAAAAACTTCATTTATTTCATATTTTTCAGGTTTTCTTCCAAGAACTATCTTTAGATTTTCTTGACAAAGAGCTAACCTACTTGTATTATGTATCTTTGTTCTCTTTATTATTTGAGATATTAGGAAAGCAAGTACTTCTAATGTTATCACATTTTCATCTTTCCGAAGTCTTCTTCCGAGACTATCTCAAGTAGAGTTTCTTCTTTTTTCTCGGCAACTGCTGCAGGAATACCTTTAAGGAATTCGGAGCTTCTGGTCTTATCAAAAACAATTTCGTCTACATATATTTCGCTACCGAGTCTAAGAGCTAAAGCCAATGCGTCCGATGGGCGAGAATCGATTATATATTCTTTTCCATTATGTTCAAGATGGAGTAGAGCATAGTACGTTGAATTTTTCAGATCACAAACCTCTATCTTATTGAGTTTTATATCTATTGTACTGAAGATATTTTTTATAAGATCATGAGTCAGTGGGCGCTCGAAATTTATTTTCTCTAATTCCATCATTATAGCGTTAGCTTCATTTATTCCAATCCAAATAGGTAGAAATCTTTCACCGTTTTCTTCCTTAAGTATCACAGCTGGAGTTTGAGTTATCTGATCTACTATAACTGTTGCAACTACCATTTTTATCTTATTATGTTTTGGATCATATTTCTTCTTTTCTTCCTCCTGGTTGATCTTTTTCGCTGCCATTATCAAAACACCTCCTCTTGAGAATATATTAATCGCTGCAGAAAGACTTTTGTAAGAATTTAAATTATTTATTATTCTTGATTACCTGAAGATTTGAGATCAATATCTACATCAAGTTGTAATGTCCATATCCATCCCTGTGACGCTGAGGCTGCATCCTTGTCAAAGAAAAAGACTGGACCAGTCAAAAGGCTTATACTCGGTATCATATAAAAATAAATTCCTCCCCCTGCAGCTCCGAAGGCGTTCTTCCCAGTCATTATATCAGCTGTTAGTATAATCTTATCTATTAATGGAACATCTATTGGATAAGAAAACCAACCAGCCATTATACCAAACTGATTTGTTTTACCATCTGATGATTGAAATAGAGTCTTTTCAAGTCCATAGTAAAATCCGAATTGGATCGTACCAATGTATTTCAAAGCTCCCCAATCTTCCCTCATAGTTTTCCCAAGCATGAAATGTAGAATGTTGTAATTATTAACTCCCTTTTTAAAACCCAAGTTAAAAATTCCAAAAGACCAACCTGGTTGACCGTCAAAAAAGGTATCCTCTGGAGTACCAATTTTTGCATTAAGAAGAAGAGGAAGGATCTTCTTACCTGAAGAATCAACAAAAGGAGAGGGAAACAGTAAGTCAAATCCAGCTTCAAGTTGTATTTCTTTAAGAGGAATTAAGCCTGAAGTCAGTCCTACAACTATTGGGAAATCGTAATCATTCAGGAAATAAGTATCATATGTTATATGAAGCACTCCAAACGGTTGTAAATATGGAGTTGATGGTGCCCAAAATGTTGTTGATGGTGTTGCTAAAACAGATGTAGAAAAAAGCAAAGTACCTATCCCAATGAAAAGTTTAATTTGCTTATTAACTTTCATATGTTTTCACCTCCTCAATATGGATTGAAAATTTTGTTCCATATCCTTTTGACTTGATTTAAATAGCGTTGAACTATACATATATGTTAAAATTCACAAATATGTTCTCAATTATGTACTTCCTCAAATTGATTCTGATTTTCTTTTTGAATTTACTTTATTTTCACCGAATTCCATTATACTTGTAAAACTTTGATGAGGAGAGAATTTTCTGCAGGTGGTGTGGTTTATAAAGATGGAAAGGTTCTGATGATAAGAGTCAAAACACTATCGGGGAAGGATGTATGGACATTCCCGAAAGGACATATAGAGCAAGGGGAAAAACCAAAGGATGCAGCAATCAGAGAGGTCGAAGAAGAAACTGGTGTGAGATCTGAAATAAAGAAAGAAATAGGTGATTTTACATATCACTTTAAAGACAAAGATGGAATACTTGTGAAGAAGACGGTCTTTTGGTATCTTATGGAGCCTATTTCTCAATCTGAATTGAAAACTCCTGGTGAGGTTCTTGAGGTAAGATGGTTTGAAATTCAAGATGCAAAAAAAATGATAGCGTACGATTCGGATAAAAAGATTATAGAGAAACTTTTGAAAGAACTTGCTTGATTGAGATCAAATAATCAACAAATTTCAAAATGAGATTCCTAAATATATATGGATATGGAAAGGAAACCTAGAGTTCTACTAATCAATTCGCCCACAACAAATCAGATGAAAGTTTATGCGAATATAATTCCTGTCGAGTTTGTAAAAAAACATCATCCGATAGGTCTTCTTTATGTTGGAACATATGTTAAAAATATGGCTGAAGTAAAGGTTATGGACTTTGAAGCGGATGTTTCAGAGAAAAAGTACATATATATGGTTAAAGAAGTTCTAAGAGATTTTCGGCCAGATATTGTCGGAATAAATGCTTTTTCTTTAACATTGTATGATGCATATGAAGTAGCAAAAATAGTAAAAGGTGAGAACACCAATGTATCAGTTGTTTTTGGTGGGATACACACATCCTATTATCCGTATGAGATGATTAATCAGGAGTTTATAGACTTTATAGTTCAGGGAGAGGGAGAGGAAACATTTGCAGATTTCATCTCAAAATTTGGAACAGATGAAATGTATTATATCCCAGGAATGATTTCTAAAAAGAAGAATGGTAAGTATCCGGATATAATAACTAATCCCAAGAGAAAAGAAATAGAGAACTTGGATAGTATTCCTTTCCCTGATAGGCAATTGCTTATAGACAGAAGTATATACAGAAATTTGCTCATACCAAAGGCAAAAGAAACCATAATGATATCATCTCGCGGCTGCCCATATTCTTGCGCTTACTGCCAAGTTTCTGGAAAAAGGTATAGATTCAGATCTCCAGAAAATGTTGTAGATGAGATGGAATTTTTAGTTGAGCAAGGCTACAATTATGTAGACTTCTTTGATGATACTATGAACATTAGAAAGGATAGAGTCAAAAATATTTGTAGAGAAGTGATAAAAAGAGGATTACACAAGAAAATGAACTGGAAATTCAGGGGTGTAGCGAACCTAATAGATGAGGAAATGGTTGGGCTTATGAAAGAATCTGGGTGCGATATGGTATATATAGGGATAGAATCCGGAAGCGATAGAGTTTTGAAATCTGTAAACAGAGTAGTAACAACCGAAAATTGTTTAAATGCGGTCAGACTTTTGAAGAAGTATGGTATAAAGATTATGGGATATTTCATAATTGGACTTCCTGGAGAAACAGAACAAGAGATTTTTCAGACAGTTAATTTTGCTCTAAATTTGCCTCTTGATTATATTCAAGTAAATGTTCTAGTACCTGTTCCTGGATCAAGTATTTATTTATCAGCAATAAATGACCCAAATTTTGGTGGAGATTACTTTAGAGATTATACCGTCAAGCCAGAAAAGAATTTCAGACAAAGATTTTTTGAGACATCAGTTAGTGAGAAAAGAGTGAAGGAATTACAAAAATATTTTTACAAGAAATTTTATCTAAGACCAAGCTTTATAGTAAAGAATACGATGAGACAAAATTTTCATTCTTTACCTTATGCATTTAAGGTATTTACAAGTTTTCTGATCAAACTTTTTATTTAAGGCAAGCTGCAGGGGTATATAAGTTCCGATAA
>CAZRNR010000007.1:59927-63971 GCA_964601505.1 uncultured bacterium
AAGTTCCGATAAGGGACATTATGTAAAGTAAAATCAAATCTCCCAAATATTTCCTTTATATATCCTTCCGCTCTTTTGCCCCTTGGACTGTATCCTGATTCGCCTTTGACTTTATAAAATTCCCACTCCCATATGAATACACCTTTTATCCTCTCAAGCGCAAAATTCAATGCAACATTATAACATAAAGCTTGTTCTTCTTGATCTTCTTGAGAGTTTACAAGCCAGTTAAAAGGCTGAATACATGTTCCATCTTTATCAAGATATCCTATTTCGGTAAAAACAACTTCTTTCCCTGTCTTTTCTTTGAATTCATAGATATCACTAAAGATTAATTCCCAATTTTTAATCAACTCATTTTCTATTGGATTTGTGGAATTTGCTATAGGAAAGTATGCATCTATTCCTACAAAATCAAGTTTGTCCCAAAAGCTTATCTTTTTGTATTCAGTCCAATTTGCAGCGTAAATTAGCTTCCCTTTAAAAATTTCCCTGACCTTTCTTATAACTTTCTCAAATATCTCAGGGTATCTAAAAGATATGTTTTCAAGCTCTGTTCCTATACACAAAATTTCAACATCAAACTGGTTAGCAATTCTGGCATATTTAAGGATCATACTCATGTAATTTTTCTCCCAACTTTCAATATCTTTTGGATCTATCAATCCCCTGTATATGGTTTGATTTGTCAGATCAAGATGAGGTTTAAGCATAACATGAAATCCTTTCTGTTTGGCTGTTTTTATAGCGTGTATTACACCTTCATCTGATGGAGTTTTTTCTGATTCAAATATCAAGCTTTCTGTAATATCATTTTGGAATACTGTTGGGATAATCGCCACAAAGTTTGCACCTATTTCTTTTATTTCTTCCAGAGCAATTGTAAATTTTTCCGAAAAATATCCATCTTTTTCCCATACGGGCAAGCTTACACCCTTAATTTTTCTTGGAATCACTTCATCCGATGAAATATTATTTTGATTTATCACTTTTTCTGTGCTATTACACCTGGCAGATAATACAACAACAACAACAACAACAAATAATACAAATATCTTCAGGAAGTTCATTCTTCGCTTTTTTATATATTTTCTTATGTGTATAAGAGTTGAGCCAATCAAAATTAACTTATCCTTCTTATGCTTTGCATTGCACTATCTGCAAAAACAGACATTATTATAAGATCAGAATAACCTTTACCTTGAGCAAGAATATGCTTTTTAAGAATAGCTTCTTTTTCAAAGCCAAGTGCTTCGAAAATTCTTATGGTATTGAGCTGATAAAATGGAACCTGAGCTGTTATCTTCTTAAAACCTCTTTTTAGAGCATAGAAAAATAATTCTGATACTATTTTTTTACCGATCCCGGTATTTCTAAAATCTTTTGCTACAACTATCCTTATTTCTGCTACATGCCTTGTCCAAAAGTAGTTTGATGAATGTAAAGTTCCATCAGCGATTATTTTATTTTCGTGAATACCAAGTAAAGGTAGCACTATATCATAGTTCAAATTTTCCGCCCATTTCTTCGTGACCTCCGGATTACTTACATCATCTCTTAAAAATATCTTATCCTCTTTATCAAGTCCAGAAAAAAACTCATATAGACCTTTTGCATCTTCTTTTATCATAGGTCTTATGATTATTGGTACTCCATTCTTTGAAATAAAAGTCTTGGGATAATCTGATAGTGCGGGATTTCTCTTAAATATCTCAAAACTTGGTTGAATCATGGTTATCTCTCATTTATAATATAATAATGAGAACACATATATATAGTTTCCAGAAATAGTTTTATTTATATATATCTTTGCTGGAAATTACCATGAAAACTATTAAAAAAATTTTTATTGAACATTTGTTCAATTAATTTTATTAATTATGGAAATTATTCTGAAATGGGGCGAGAATAAAAAGGTAAGAAATATTCCTGAACTTTTTATAAAGAGGGTCAATATATCTTACGGAAAGTTAGCATATAGATACAAAACGCAACAAGGAGTATGGAGAGATGTAAGTTGGGGAGAATTCAAGAAGTATGTGGATTCTTTAACGACTTTTCTGATAAAAAATGGTGTGAGCAAGGGGGATAAGATATCTATACTTTCTGATACAAGACCGGAGTGGTGTATTGCAGATATGGCTATTCTTTCATCGGGAGCGACAACTGTTGGACTCTACCCTACTCTCTCATCATCACAGATAGAATATATCTTGAATCACTCAGATTCAAAAATGCTTTTTGTTGAGAATAAAGAAAAACTTGAAAAATTCTTACCAATCTCGGGGAAAACTCAGATAAGAAAGGTAATAATTTTTGATCCTTCCGGTTTATCTGATAATCAAGATGTTCTACCACTTAGTAAGATAATAGAAAAATTTCAACCAGATCAGGATGAGATAGAAAAAAGTATTTCTGCAATAAATCAAGACGATATAGCGGTTTTGGTTTATACATCAGGGACTACAGGAAATCCGAAGGCTGCCATGATATCTCATGGGAATATAATATCTTTCCTTTCATCGTTTGATGATTTTGCGAACACATTGGAGCTAAGTGAAGATGACATAAGCTATCATTTTTTACCTATGGCACATGTTGCCGAACACATAGCGGGATTTTTTGGGAGGATTAACCTTGGACTTCCTGCTGCTTACGCCACAAGCATAAAGGCAGTTGTTGATGAGATAAGGGAGGTAAAACCAACAGTTTTTGGAGCTGTTCCAAGAATATTTGAAAAAGCTTACGCAAGGATACGGGAGGAAGTTGCAAAACAACCAGAAAGAAGACAGAAAATTTTCAGATGGGCAGAAAATGTCGGAAGAGAATATGTCAGGTATATGAATGAGAAAAAACCCATTCCGCTTTCTCTCAAACTAAAATACGCTTTAGCTTACAATCTTGTCCTCAAGAGAATAAGGGAGGCTTTTGGGGGAAGGGTCAAGTATTTCATAACAGGAGCAGCACCAATTCCCTACGAAATTCTTGAATTCATGTGGGCTTGCAAACTCTACATATACGAGGTTTATGGGCTTACGGAAGCAACAGTTATAACACACGCAAATACTCCAGTTGAATTCAAACTTGGAACTGTTGGAAAGCCTATAAAGTCTGTTGAATCTAAATTAGCCGAAGATGGAGAGATACTCATAAAGGGTCCTACCGTCTTCAAGGGTTATTACAAGGATGAGAAGGCAACGAAAGAAGCGATTGATGAAGAAGGTTGGTTGCATACAGGGGATATCGGAGAGTTAGATAAGGATGGATTTCTTAAAATAAAGGATAGGAAGAAACACATAATAATAACTTCTGGGGGCAAAAATATAACACCAGCGGAAATTGAAAACAAGGTCAAAGCTATGGATATAATAATATCACAGGTACATGTTCATGGAGATAGAAGACCATACATAGTTGCCCTGATAACTTTGAATCCATCGGAAGCATTAGAGTTCGCTATAAAAGAAAAGATACTTAATGATGATGAGATAAAAAAAGCAAGGTCTGTTCTTGAGGAACTACAAGAAAAACCATTATCTCGCCCTCAGGGTTTAGATGAGCTGATGATTAAGATTGTGAAGAATGAGAAAGTTTATGAGAGAGTCAGTAAAGCGGTTCAGAAGGCAAATTCAGAACTTTCAAGAGTAGAAAACATAAGAAAGTTCAGAATACTTGAGAGGGATTTTTACATAGAGGAAGGTGAAATAACTCCAACGCTAAAGGTAAGAAGGAAGACAATAGAAGAAAAATACAAACATATATTTGATCAAATGTATAGAGATTAAGAAAAATTAATTTTTGTATCTCATTAAAATTTTATATCTTCTTTTTTAGTCGCTGACGCATTTTTAGATTTTTTTTAATTTCGTTAGGTAATTTTCCAGAAAAAATGCAAGAGAGACTTTTTAGTCGCTGACAGGGGTTTTTTGCATTTTCCTCAACGACTGAAATTTTTGTCCAAAAATTTTCAAAAAACTTGACTTTTCCCTTGCATATGATTAATGTATTACTAGGGTGAGTATCGAACCAGTGTGGAATTTAAAC
>CAZRNR010000008.1:0-51102 GCA_964601505.1 uncultured bacterium
TTGTAGAAAAATATTGATCTATGTAAGGGGAACAAGAAGAAATACTGTATTATGTAGAAATTTAGGAAGCACAGTTTAGATGATATATTATTCCCTTTTTATATTATCAAAAAACATAAAATCTATTATAACCTGAGTTGCTACTTAACAGTAAAATAAACATTCTTAACCAGAAAGTTAAGTGTTGTGTAAAGAAATTATAGACCAAAAATTGTAAGATTTCTCTGGCTATTGAAAACAGCTAAGAATTTTTTTTACAATTCAGTTAAGAATAACATCCAAAGTTTTATTACAAATCCTTTCTGTGTTGCGGTATGTTGTTATCTAAATCTGAATGGACTCCACTACATTAGGTTTATTTAAGAAAAAATTCTTATACATCTCTGAATCTTTGTTTCACTGGGATGGGGATATACGAATTAATGTAATAATACAAAGGATCCTGCACAAGTTAAATAGCTTGGAAGAGGAGAAAAATTATGAATCAGAGGTGCAAACTTTGTAGATTTTTTGGATTGAAATGAGCAGGATACAAAAAGGCAGATTTGCAGAAAAGCTAGCACAAAATTACCTTTTGAAAAAAGGATACAAGATCTTGAAATCAAACTATAGAACGAGGGAATCGGAAATAGATCTGATATGCATCTCTCCAGATGGGATTTTGTGTTTTGTTGAGGTAAGATCGGGAATAACATTTAATCCAGTGGAGTCTGTAAATTTGAAAAAGGTGCAGAAAATCATCAAGGGAGCCCTAAGTTTTGTCTCCGAGATAAACTGGGATGGGGATATACGATTTGATGTGATAGTTGTTCATCTGAAGCACGATAATCCGATAATCCAACACATAATTGCTGCCTTTGAGGAAACATGAATTTGATGTTTGCTATAGTAATTCATAATTGCTCTGTTGCAAAGTCCTGCTATGTAATTAATCAAGAGACCCAGAAATATAAACAACACTTGCGTTTTTGCTAAGGAAACTTTAAGTCAAATATGAGGATCTATGAAGAAAAACCCTGCAACAGGGCAATTTATAAATAAACTCTTTCATTTCATTTGAAAGAACTTGTGAATAAAAGTTTTATAACTCTGATATACTCGGACTGAGACCAACTTCAGATATAGAAATTTTTATATTTGCAAATTTGAAAAATTTTACGGAATATGAGTTTATGGTTTGTTAGGGTACAGAAAAGTTTCTTATCATTTTTACTAAGATTTCGGCAGGGGTCATACCTTTTGTGAATTCAAGAAACTTTTCTCTCAGGTACATTACAATATCCCTTCTCTCCGAGGGATGAGAAAGGTAGTAATCTATCTTATCATTCAATTCGTCTATGTTCCTATATGTTACAAGTTCTATACATTCCCCGAATATTTCTTTTAGTTCATACCTAGGGTCTGTGAGAAAAAAAGCACCAGCTGAAAGTCTTGTTAAAACATGTGGAGATATCCCTGTTTGAACTCCCGCATTGGTGATTAGAAGATTTATTTTTGATCTTCTGTAGAATTTACCTTGCATCTCATACGGAATGAAATCTATCCGGATTACATTTTCTAATTTGGGGATGCTAACATGGCCTATTTTTTCTGGTAATAGAAAAACGTTTTCAATAATTTGGTTGGGAGAAAGAATATTGGATTCACTAATTTGATGAATTAGTGGTCTTCCCAAACCTTGGTGAATGATTGAAAGGTCAAAACCCGGATATACAACCTTTTTCTTTATGTTTCCAATAATATAGGTCCTGATCATAGGGTTGATGAAGAACCAGGATATATGTCTATATAGCATCCAGAATATTGGGTTTTCGGAGGATATATTTTGTTCAGTAGTGGATACATTATCAAGGAATATTTCAAATGCAGGTCTTTGAAGGTCATTCAATTTATCAAAAAAACATTTGAGGAAGAGATTTTCGTATTTAGGTAAAAACAATACACGAGGTATGTTCCCTATGAAAGATATATCTATATCTTGGTCATCATAGTTTTCTGTATTTTCAATCCCAAACCAGCAAGAGAAAGGTATATGCCAAATTTTCTTTTTGAGTATATTTAATTTTGAGAGATAGAAGGCCTGTCCTCCGTCAAAGAAAAAATAGTTTACAAGATCATGATTTATTGTTTCAGATAGATACTCAGATAGTCTTGTTTTTTCAAATGAATTGATTCTAATAAAATTTATAGCTCTTATACCATTTTCTGCTAAAAAATCATCAACTATTACAAAGGCTGTTTTCTTTAGTTTTTCTATAATTTCCATCATTCCAGTTAGTATAGCAGAGCCACTTATAACTATTGCGTCAGAAGTTGAGATCTCGTTAATCTGTTCAGGTTTGATGTATAGAGCTCCATCTTTAAACTCTAGAATAATGAGTGAGGTATCTATTATCTTTCTTACTTCACTGTGGAAAAGGCTTACTATCCTTTTATCAAATTCTGAAAATCCACCGGCTACGATACATAATTTTTTTATGTCCATCTTCTAAATAGTTTTATGAGTTTTATTTAAGTATAATAATTTAGTTTGTCCAAAGTTTATGCAAATTCTCTTTCGCTTTACTGAATTCTTGAAACTTAAATTTATATGTTTCAAAAGCTGTCTTATGTTTCAGATATATCTATATCGTCAAGTTGAATCTGATCTATATTTTAGTCAAACATATAATGAAATTTTTGTTGCAATCTTAACATCTTAAGGTGGGAAGAGAAGAAGGAGGTAAAATATGTTAAAATTTTGTGATATGGAAGAAAATCATCTCGTGATTACAAAAGTCATCAAAGGTAAGGTAGTTGAAATAAATCCTCAGAGTTTGATTAAAAACATTCATATAATAAAAGATAGATTAAAGCATGGAGCAAGATTTTTTCCAGTGGTAAAATCGAACGCTTACGGGCACGGTATAGAAAATGTAGTTCCTATTCTTGATGAGTTTTCAGATGGATATTGTGTCGGTAGGGTAGAGGAGGCACATGCGGTTAGGCTTCTATCAGAAAAACCAATAATAATTCTCAAGGGAGTGGAAAATTACCAGATAGATGAGATTTCAAATATGGGAGAGATTTTCTTGGTCGTAAGGGATCTTGAAGATTTTGAAATTAAGCTTAGATCAAAAGTTCAAAATCTCATAATAAAGATTGATACTGGGATGGGAAGGTTAGGCATACTTTATAAGGACTTACAGAAGATTCTGGATTTGTTAGGGAAATATAACGGAAAAGATAAAATCAAGGGTGTTATGACTCATTTTGCTTACTCAGATTTTTCGGATATGGAATTCATTAAAAGCCAGAATGAAATTTTTGATCGTATTTCAGAAAATCTTGAAAGATTTTTAGGAAGAAGAATTCTGAAGAGTATTTCCAACTCTGCTGGGACACTTTCTGATTCTGTTTTTCATAAAGATATTGTGAGACCTGGGATATGCATCTACGGAATATCTCCTTTTGGTAAGAACAATGATTTTTCACTAAAGCCGGTGATGTCTGTAAAAACACGAGTTCTTGCTGTCAAAATAATACCGAAGGGATGGAGTGTTGGATATTCAAGAAGGTTTATATCAGCTGATCAGATAAGGGTTGGGATTCTTGATATTGGTTATTCAGATGGATTGCCGAGAAAACTTTGGGAGGAAGGTTTTGTATTTATCAGAAACAAAAAATTCAAAATAATTGGAGTTATTTCTATGGATATGATGTGTGTTTTATGTGATGATACTGTAAGGCCTGGGGATGAAGCTTATATAATGGGAGATGTAGAAGGAATAACCGCCTATGATTTAGCTGAGAAAACAGGGGCAATACCTTATGAGATACTCTGTTCTATGGGCATCAGGTGAGTCTATCGGATTTTCACCATAACTGATGGGGATTAAATTACCTTTTTTTATTTATGGAAAGGAATTCACTAAAGTGTATCTGGCGGGTAGCGAACATAATATCTACAAGGGATAGTTTTGACAACATACTAAGCCAGGTAGTTTATACAATAGAGTCTGAACTTGAGTTTTTCCACACTCATGTGAAGATATTAAATTTTTCAAAGAAATTTTACTCTGGGGAAGAAGATGAAAGGCGAAAATCTATAGAATCTGGCAAGAAGTTTCATTCAGAGGATATAATTGATTTGCAGAATGGTTTAAAACTTGTAATAGTCCCGGTGAGATTTGAAGGGAGAGATCTTGGATTCATAAGTTCTTTATCAGAAGCCGTATCCGATGATATGATAAAGAGTCTTCGTATATGTGCTACTATGATAGGTATTTGTTTTCTTCTTATTGGTAGGGAGAAGATAGAGATTAAGAAATTTGGGGATATAGTGTATAAGTCAAAGGCTATGGATGAGGTTATAAGAAGTGCGCTGAGAGTTGCCGAATCAGATGCTACTGTTCTTATTCTTGGGGAAAGTGGTGTTGGGAAGGAGCTTGTTGCTGAACTGATTCATAAGAATTCTCCAAGAAAAGATAAACCGCTTATCAAAATAAATTGTGCTGGGATACCGGATAACCTCCTTGAAAGCGAACTTTTTGGATATAGGAAAGGTGCATTTACTGGAGCGACATTTGATAAGAAGGGAAAATTTGAGCTTGCTGATGGTGGGACGATCTTTCTTGATGAAATAGGTGATATGCCATTGAATCTTCAGGCTAAGATTCTTAGGGCAATGCAGAATAAAGAAATAGAACCTGTAGGGGGGCAACCTAAAAAGGTAGATGTTAGGATTATAGCTGCTACAAATAAAAAACTGGAGGAACTTGTAAAGCAGGGAAAATTTAGAGAAGATCTATACTACAGGTTGTTCGTTGTGCCAATATACATCCCTCCACTCAGAGAAAGAAAAGAAGATATTTATATCCTTGTAGAGAATTTTCTTGATAAATTCAATACAAAATACAAAAAGAGCGTTTCAATATCTAAATCGGCAATGAGCATACTTGAAAATTATCACTGGCCGGGAAACATAAGAGAACTTGAGAACCTTATAGAAAGATTGGTTATAACTTCATCTGATCTTTTTATATCCCACGAAAGTCTTCCGGACTATATAAAAAGTGGAGAAAAGCCAGTTCAAGAGATTGTCGCTTCCGATGAGATTGTAAATACTCCGCTTGGTGATATGATAGAAGAGATAGAGAAAAGAGCAATATCAGAGGTTATTTCAAAGGCGAAGAATCTTTCCGAAGCTGCAAAAAAGCTCGGTATTACAAGAAGGCAACTTGAGTGGAGACTCAAGAAATATAAAATTCAATTTAAAGGATGACGAAGATAATAACATTTTTGTGGTGGTAGGTTTCAGAATTTTCTCGGGATTTGGATTCTGTCCTGTGGTGAGTATTTGAGTTGCTCGATAATATTTAAGGTTTGTGCTCTTGGTTTGAGTGTTAGAGGTATGCTATGATGTAAATGGGAAATTGAATGGTTATAGAAAATCAGAAAGCAAGCAATTCAAGTGAGTATCATAATGTCTATGAAGTTCTGTAGATATTGCTTCGTTGCTATGTTGGGCTGGAATTGACTCCAAATTTTCAAAAGATTGTTTTTGAAATAGCAGGAATTACTGAAGATCTATAAGTATGTGAAATTATGTTTATAGTACTTTCCTGAACTTTTACAAGAAAAACGCTATAATGTAGGAGATATTCAAGTTTAAAGGGAATGAGCTAGGGTTTGAGTTTTTGCTGATTTCAACAGAGCATCTATTTACACTATTTTTAGTTATTTAAATACGATGATTACGACAATTAAAGTCGGTTCTGGTATATTAGATGGTGGTGGGGATATAAACTATTCAGTTTTACGTGGGGTTGCTAGGGTCATATCTGAATTAAGAGAGGAGAAGTTTATTGTTGTTTCTTCTGGTGCATTACTGATGGGGCTTTTGAAGATTGGGTTAAATTTTGTCCCGAAGAATATAAAAAAGAGGCAGGCAATATGCGCTATAGGACAGCCAGAACTCATTAGAAAGTGGAATGAAGTTTTTTCAGAGTATAATCTTTTAGCTTCTCAAGTTTTGATAACACATGAAGATATAGGACTCCCCAAGAGGGCAAAGAATATTGAGGATACAATTTTTCAAATATTTGATATCGGAGCTGTGCCTATAATAAACGAAAATGACACGGTTTCTACGGAGGAAATAAGATTCGGAGATAACGATTTTCTTTCGGCTTACGTATCTGTTCTTGTCGGTGCAAAGAGACTTATTATAATTACCGATATAGATGGAGTTTTAGATAATGAAGGAAATTTGATAAAAGAGGTTTCACCTGATAATATAAACAATGTATTAGGAAAGATAGGTAAAACACAAATCAAAAAGAGAGTTTCATCAGGTGGAATTGTTTCAAAACTTACAGCTTCAAAAATAGCTTCCGAGTTTGGTGTGGAGTGCTTTATCATTAATGGCAGGAAGATAGGTTGTCTTAGAAAAATATTTGATGGAGAAAATCCCGGAACCAAGGTTTTACCGATGAAAAAATATACAAGGCGAGAAACATGGATGCTGAATGTTATGAAGGGTAAAGGCAGGATTTTCATAGACAAGGGAGCTTATGATGCTGTAAAAAACGGCAAAAGTCTTCTCCCGGCAGGTATAAAGGATGTGAGTGGAAATTTCTCCGTGGGAGACATAGTCGAGGTTTATTTTGAAGATGAAATTCTGGGAAAGGGAATTACAAATTACTCTTCACAAGAAATTACACTTATAAAAGGAAAAAGAACGGATCAAATAGAGAAAATTTTGCCTTACAAAAGAGCTGACGAGGTAATACACAGAGATAACTTTGTTGAAATTGAATGATCAAATCTGTGTTTGGGAGCTTAATTTTGCTTACAAAAAAGTTGCGACAGCTATAGCATGATTATCCTGTGGGCTCAGGCCTATGTATTACTTCCAAACAATCTTATGCTTGTAATGAATCGTTTGTATTTATTTTTCATTTGGATTTGCCATTTAAAAGTCTTTCATAATTTATAGAACTTTTCCCGGAAAGTTCTACATTATTATTTGATGAAATATTGGCTTTCGATAGGGTCAAATATTGAGCCGAGAATTTGGTATGTCAGAAAGGCTCTTGAGTTCATTTCTGAATTATCCTATATACTGAAGATTTCTTCAGTTTACGAATCAGAGTCTTACGGTTTTGAATCTTATGATTTTATAAATGTTTGTGCTTTGATAGATACTGAACTTTTTCCAGAAACTCTTTTGAGATTTCTCAAAAGAATAGAAGTAAGACTTGGAAGAGATATTGTCAAGGTATATCCGGAGAGATTTTTCTTTAAGTCAAGACCTGTTGATATAGATGTGATACTTTGGGAGAACGGAGTGTATGAGAATGAAGGAACTATAGTTATACCACATCCGGAATTTCATAGAAGAAAATTTGTCCTTATACCTCTTATTGAGATGGGAGAAGATGTTATTCATCCGATATTTATGAAAAGACTTTCTGAAATACTTTCGGAGGTAGATGATAGTTCTTGGATAATCAAGATAATGGATAGTTTGTTTTAAACTTTCTTATTGCTGAAATTATCTTTGATAAACTTTTCAATTCTCATACAGACCAGTTCTGCGTGTTCAACGAGTCCTCCATGACTACCTTTTGGAAGTATGATAAGTTCTGCTCCCTTTATTTTTCTTGCTATCTTCATAAGAACATGTAAGGGAGTAAAAATATCGCTTTCTCCAGCTATAACCAGTGTTGGCACATTTATCTTCTCAAGAATATCTTCTGCGGAATGTTTTTTAGATTCTATGGCTATTCTTAAAAATAGAGTGAAATCCATTTTTCTTAGATTTTCAAAGTATTCTGTGAAGTCATCTATGTGGGCCAAAATTGGGTTGAGGAAAAAGAGATTTTCAGATATTAGACCTACAGATTTGCCTAATTTAAACGCAAAAGATGGAACCATAATAGATGCCCATATTTTTTGCGCTAAATCAGGGTTCAGAGAAACTAACTTAGCTACAATATCAAGAATATTTTCAGTTATAGGCATATTCATAAAGTATTTTGCTGGATTTTCATACGGACCAAGAGCCGGAATAAGCCCTGATACCATATCTTGATATCTTCGGTAGAACTCAAATATCACCTGAACACCGAGAGAAAATCCGCCGAATATTGCTTTTTTTATCTCATTCGCATCACATACTGCCTTCATATCATCAGCCAGTGCTCTTATTGAAACATCCTGAGATTTTGGAAATTTACTCCTACCGTGTCCTCTGTAGTCCCAAACCACAACATCTGTTATGTTTGAAATGTAATCTTCAACATATCTCCAATACCTTATTGTTGTTCCCATACCGTTACATAATACAAGCGGAGGAAATTCATTATCTTTTTTAACCGGATATACCCTTCTGAACCATATATCTGTCCCATCAAATGATTTTTTGTATCCAGATATTACTTCTTTTTTATGTTTCCTTTCAGACTTGAAGAATATGTTTCTTGATTCAACGAACTCTTTTTTCAGCATAGGAAATAAGGTATATTTGTAATTTAATCTTTCGTTGAGTTCAGCAATTTTTCTTTTGAATGAGATTTATTTTTTCATGTGTTTATTTCGTTCTTATCGGATAATATATATGATATTGCATCCTGTATTTTCTCGCAAACCTGTTCAGCAAGTGAAAGAGGGAAGTTAGCTTTCTTTGCAAGTTCTCCTGCCAGACCGTGGATAAAAGTTCCTATGAGAGCAGATTCTATTTCTGAATATCCCTGAGCTAAAAATCCCCCTATCATCCCAGCTAAAACATCACCAGTTCCACCTGTTGCAAGTTCAACCCCCCCTGATGTATTTATGTATATATCTTCCCCATCTGTTATTATTGTTCTCGCTCCTTTTAAGACACAGATAGAATTAGTTATTTGGCTCAATTTTATTGCATGTTTTATTCTATCCTTTTGAACTTCATTTGAACTTATTTTTAGTATCCTCCCTGCCTCTCCGGGATGAGGGGTTATTATAGATCTGATTCCGTCCGGTAGTATTGGATTTTCTGATAAGATATTCAGAGCATCGGCATCAATCACAATAGGTATGTTTCTTTCATGAACTCTTTTTATAACTTTTTCAAGTAGGTGTTTTACATCTTGATATGTCCATATACCAGGTCCTATAACAACGGCGGTTTTGCCCTCTATTAGTTCATCGAATGTTTCAACTGATTTTTCTGAGAAAGTTCTTCCTTTTGCTGGAGCGGGAAAAACCATATATTCTTTGGCTCCGGATGCAACTATTTCATATATTGGCTCGGGAACCATAATTGTTACAAGTCCCACACCAGTTCTCAGAGCCGATTTCCCAACCAAGATCGCCGCTCCCGCTCTGCCTAACCCTCCACACACACATAAAAGGTGTCCAAAATTCCCTTTGTGTGCAAGAGGATGACGAGTCCTTATAATCTCCTTTATCTTTTTCTCACGAACGAGTTCAATCTTTGATTCTCTCCACAAATCAATAGGTATTCCAATATCTTTTACCTTGAGCTTACCAACCCTATCAAACTCACCAATGAAAAGTCCAACTTTCGCAGGGGCGAATGTTACTGTTATATCAGCTTTTATTGAAACTCGCCTTTGTATTCCAGTATTTGAATCAAGTCCAGATGGTATATCAATGGAGACAACCTTTCTTCTTATGTCTTTCTGTCTCCATAGATTTATTTCATTGATTACAGATATTATGAAATCATCTTCAATGTCTCTTGAGATTCCTGTTCCGAATATTGCATCTATGACTATTTCTCTGTCTTCAAGTATTTTCTGGAGTTCTTGAATCTTTGGGATTCTCTGAACTGGGATTCCCATTTTTTTCGCTATTATGAAGTTCTGTAGTGCATCACCTTTTATTTTTTCTTCATCTTGAACAAGGGCTATTTTTATATCGTATCCCGCATTTTTGATATGCTTTGCCGCACAGAATCCATCTCCTCCATTATTTCCGCTTCCTGCAACTACAAGAAATTTGTTCAGTTTCTCTTCTTCCGCTAATTTCAGACATTCTTCCGCTACAGATTTTCCAGCATTTTCCATAAGCAATATTGTTGGAATGGAATATTCATCTCTTGCTATCATATCAAGTTCTCTTGCGGTTTCTCTTGAGACGACTTTCGTGTTCATCAAATCTATCATGTTTCACCTTTTATTTTTTTGTCCATAAAATTTGCTTTTTGAAAATTCACATTTTTATGTAAATATTCTACGATATATGGCAGGAAAAAAGGGATATCTTGAATACAGTCAGAATATAAAGAATTTCTTGCAGATTCTGAGAGGTTCTTCTGAGTTTGTTTCAGGAGAGAGCATTGCTGAAAATCTTGGCGTGACCCGTGCGCAGATATTTAAAATTGTCAGAAAGCTGGAAAGGCTTGGCTATAGATTTGAGAGGAAAAAGGGATACAAGCTTTTGGAATCTCCGGATTTACCTTTTCCCTGGGAATTAGGTGAAAATGTCATTCTTTTTGAAGAGACTAAAAGTACTCAGGATGATGTAAGAAAATTGTTTGATTCATCAAAGATAAGAGATGGTTTTTGGGTTCTCGCTCTAACACAAAAGAAAGGTAAAGGACGTATGGGAAGAGTTTGGGAGTCTCCGAAAGGGAATTTCTATGGTTCGGTTTTGCTTGAGACAGATATACCAATGAAAGATATTGTCAAAATCTCTCTTTTAGGGGGGCTTGTAGTTTTTAAAACTCTAAAGAATTTTAATGTTTCGGAAGAAATAAAAATAAAATGGCCAAATGATGTTTGGGTAATATTTAAGGATGGAAGAGTAAGAAAAATATCAGGATGTATAGCTGAAGCCTTTGGCGAGCCTGAAAAAACAAAATATGTTGTTCTCGGAATCGGAGTAAATGTAAAATCTTCACCTATCAAAGATGTGTCCGCCTCTTTAAGCGAGATAGCTACTCAAGTTTCTCTTGTGGATTTTACACGGAACCTTCTTTCAAACTTTGATAATGTATGGAGAAGTTTTGTCGCTGGAAGATGGTTTGAACTAAAAACGGAAATTGAGGATAATATGTGGAAGGGAAGAATAAGGGTTAAATATGATTCAAAAGAATTTGAAGGTTTGAGTTCTGGGATTGCAGAAGATGGTTCCCTTATAGTTCAAAAAGATGATGCCAATTTTGAGAATGTATATTATGGCGATGTTCTAATAAAAACACTTCTTTGAGATAGTTAATTGTTTTTTAAGCCCTCCAGAATAGTTTCGTTCAATTAAATACAATCATACATTGCAGCGTAGCAGTTATCCAAAATTCGTATAGCTTTTTAGTGTGGACTGATTTTACATTTCTTGAGTTTGATAGCCTCCAGGTATGTATCAATAAAACTTAAGAATCAAATTTGATGGGTTTTGTATTATAAATTTGAAGATTCTCTGGTGCTTTATGGTCTTCCAATCTGGATCTTCTTATGCTTTTAGTGAGAAATTATTAATAATTGTTCTCTCTATTTTAGAAGTAGTTTAGTCAAATTTGATTTTATATTTTATATTTATTTAGATTTAACCGAGTTTCTTATCGTCAGATTTTTGGAAGGACATAAACTTAAAGAGCTCTATAGGGACTGGAAGCACAAGGGTTGCTGTTTTTTCGGTTGCTAATTCTGATACTGTTTGGAGAAATCGGAGCTGGACTGTTATCGGGTTTTCAGCTAAGGTATCTGCTGCTTCTTTTAACTTTTGCGCTGCTTGATATTCTGCTTCTGCTAGAGTTATTTTTGCTCTTCTCTCTCTTTCTGCTTCTGCTTGTCTTGCCATTGCTCTCTGCATCTCCTGTGGCAAATCTATATGCTTTATCTCAACAGCTGAAATTTTGACTCCCCATGATTCTGTAGTCCTGTCAAGTATTTCTTGAATTGTTGTGTTTATCTTTTCCCTATGTGCTAGTATCTCATCAAGTTCAACCTCACCGCAAACAGATCTTAAAGTTGTTTGTGCAAGCTGGCTTGTTGCATAAATGAAGTTTTCTACCGAAACTATGGCTTTTCCCGGATCTACAACTCTGAAATACACTACGGCGTTTATCTTTACAGATACATTATCCTTTGTTATAACATCCTGTGGTGGTATATCCATTGTTATTATTCTCAAAGAGACTTTCTGTAGCCTATCTATTATAGGTATTATCAAAACTAAACCTGGGCCTCTGACACCAACAAGTCTTCCAAGTCTGAATACTACGCCTCTTTCATACTCCTGAAGTATCTTTATCGCTGAGGAGAGGATAAATGCTCCTATTATTAGTATCGGCAGCAGGACTGATAATTCCATCAAATAAAAGTAGGCTGTGCGGGATTTGAACCCGCGACCCCCGGCTTAAAAGGCCGGTGCTCTTCCGTCTGAGCTAACAGCCCAAATATCTCTATACTTTAAAGAAACATTGTTTTGTTATCTCAAAAAACAGAATTATATTGGCTTGAAGATAATAAACTCAAAAAGTTACAACTCCCTCAATTCCTTTAGATTTCAAAAATCTTCTTATTTCTTCTGCAGTCTTTTTATCTTTCGTCTTCCCAACTCTTACTCTCCACAATGTTTGTCCATTTTTTGTTGCTTTTATTGTATATGCTGGCAATCCATATTTTCTCTTTATATCCTCTGTGTATTTTATGGCTTTCTTATAATCGTTAAATGAAGCTACTTGAACGGTCCATCTTCCTCCACTTTCCCAAACATTCTTTCCTCTAAGAGTTTCTTGTTTTTCAACTTTCTTGCTTTCAGATTTACTGGCTGATTCAGATTTAGCTTTTTCTCCATCCTCCTGATTTTGTTGCTTCATCACCTCCTGGCTAATCTCTAACCCTTCACTCTGTGCTACCTTTTTTTCTTCTATTGTTGCAGCTTCCTCTGATTCTACTCCAGATTGTTTTTTACCTGGTTCTTTCTTCTCTTTTAAATCTTTCTCTTCTTCCTTGGACTTTTCCTCAGCTTTCTCAAATACTTTCTGTAGTACATCCTCTAATTCTGTTTCCTTTGTTTTAAGGACTTCTTTTCTAAACTCTTCTCGTGCCATGCTTTTACCCAATTTGAATCCAACAAAAAAAGATACCGCTGTAGAAACTGAGAATAGAAGAAAACCTATTATGTATGATTTGAAATTTATCCCTTTTTCCTCTTCCTCAAACATACAATTAAATTTTAAAAAATTATGCTTAAGCTTTTTAGATTTATCCTATTTAGATTATTTCAAATATCATTAATTCTGGCTTTCATTGTTTCTTTTGTAGCATCTCAAATAGAAATCCTTGACTCTGTTGAAAGAAAAGTCCAAAACCTACTATATGTTTTTTCATTTTCTTTTTTTTCTTATTTTCTGAACTTTTTACCTCTATCATTGCCTGTTTCTTCTTTCAGATTCTTCTCTTCTAATGGACAAAAGATAGATTACTTGCAGACTTTTGGTTTGGTTAAAGCTAAATTCTTTTCTTTGTATTTCCTTCATCTGATCATGGTTCTTCTTCTTTTTATCCCTGCTTTCTCATTTTCTGAGAAAATTAGGGAAAAATTTAGATATGCCAAAGGACAATTCAAAAAAGAATTCTCTGAATATGTTGAAGGTAAAGGGATATTTTTCTATAGAATTTATGATAAGAAAAACGGGAAATATGAGTATATTTTGATTTCAGAAAACGGAGATATTTTAGAAAGAGGATACACTAATTTTGTGAATAAACCCTTCCCAGTATTGAAATATATCTTTGCCTCTTTCATTATTTCGCTCTCTTCATGTATTTCAGCATATGTGGGTTTCTCTAAAATCCCTTTTGGATGGATATATACTATCTTGCTTGTTGGAATATCTTCCATGCTTGTTTTCTGATGTTTTTGAAATCCCGAAATGATTTGTTATTAGTTTGGACTATAAAGATTTCTAATCCATTCAGCAGTATCTATCCATAAAGTATTGATAGGACTTTGTAGCTTGGTTGGATGACTATATACTTGAATATAGGGATACCAGACCAGCTAGCCATCATTAAAATAAACAGACCTAATACTCCAAACATTTCATATTTTAGAGTTTTTTCAAGTGTCATTCCCGGAATTGCGGCAAGGAGCAGTCTTGAACCATCAAGCGGAGGGATAGGTATAAGATTAAAAAAGAATAAAGCAAGATTTATAAACGAAGCTAAAAAGAAAAACTGTGCTATGAAATGAGGTAAATCTGATAAAATGAAGCTGAGAATTTTGAAAACAATTGCAAAGCATATGGCAAGACAGAAATTAGAGAATGGACCTGCAAACGATGATATAGCCATATGAAGAAGAGGTTTTTGAAAGTAATATGGATTTATCGGAACTGGTTTTGCCCATCCAAATTTAAAAAATATTGCAAAGAGTACTCCTAAAGGATCAAGATGTGCTATAGGATTTAGTGTAAGTCTTCCCATCCTTTTGGCTGTTGGATCTCCTAATTTCCATGCGGTGTATCCATGCGAAAATTCATGAACTGAAAGAGAAAAAAGAAGAACTGGAATAATTATGATAAGCTCTCTCAGTATATCTATCATCTGATAGTTTCAATTGAAATGTAAAAGTAATATTCTTATAAGTTTGAAAATCAGGATATTTGATGAGTTGAATTCCCTACTCGGTATTCTAAAGGTTTCAAAACATTCACTTACTCGATATACATATACTGGGATATTAACTTTTCAGGCATCAATTCCTTGTTGTTCAGACTTTGTATTTTTGCCTTGATGAATTATGCATTATTTTGCTCCATACCCTTATATTCCTATTTGCAGTTTGTTTTATCTTTTAGGTTATTTGTTTTCATATATCAGACAGCTTTTGTAGATCTGATTATAGTATTTTTCTGATGCAAAAGACTGCAATAAAGATATTCGGGATTTTTTTCAATGAGGTGCACATTATAGAAAGAGATTTTTGAAGAAGTTTCTGTAAATGATGATTATAAAAGTTTTTAAACCTTCTCTGGAAAATTTAGAAAATACACTATAAATTTATGTATGTATGGACCTGAATGATAGCCGAGAAAAGATATTACTTATTGAGAACCTTACAAAAAAGTTTGGAAATGTTGTAGCGATATCAGATGTAAGCTTTTGGGTGGAAAAAGGTAAAATAACAACTATAGTTGGTCCATCGGGTTCTGGAAAATCTGTTCTTGTGAAGCATATTTTAGGCTTGCTTCGTCCTACATCTGGTAGGGTTCTATATAAAGGAAAAAATATATTTGAAATGAGTGAGAAGCAATTATATGAAGTCAGGAAAAATTTTAGTTTGCTTCTTCAAGATGGAGCTTTGTTTGATTCCATGACAGTTGAAGAGAATGTTGCCTTCCCATTAACATTGAGGAAAATTCAAAAAAATATCATAAAGCAAAGAGTTGAATTCTACATTGAGAGTGTAGGTTTGAAGAATTTCTTGAAGAGATATCCATCTCAACTTTCAGGTGGGCAGAGAAGGAGAGTTGCCTTAGCAAGAGCTCTTGTAACGGAACCTGAAATCATAATTCTTGATGAACCAACTACTGGGCTTGATCCGATAACCACAGAAAGTATTGAATCTCTCATATTGAATATAAAAAAACAAAAACCTGATACTTCATTTATAATCATAACACACGATCCATTTTCTGCCTTCAAGATGGCGGATAACATTGCTGTTTTATTTTTCGGAAAGTTAGTTCTATTCGGTCCTAAGAATATTGTGAGCGAACTAATGGAGAAAGAAAAATTGATATTCGATATATTTAAAAGAGCTAACATATCCCTCGTTGAAGAATTTACGGGCTGATTGGTGGAGAGATGATTTTTGGCTGATTTTGATTACATTGTTTTTTATGTGATTCCTTTATTTTTTATACAATCCTGATGAAGTGGAAAAGTATAATTACCTTTTCTAAAATGTACCTATGTTTCGAACTTTGATTACGGTTTTTTTTATAGCCATTTCATGGCATTCTGTTGCTCTTTCACAGGATTTCGAGGGTGATGATGAAATATTCGGACCGACAAGGGTCAATGGTGTTGTTGGTAATGGAGCCTTAAGTATCGGGATTTCTCAATGGGGGGAGATTACAGTTCTTAGGTATCCTTCTCCTTCTTTTTGGGATCATCTTGATTATAAAACTCGTGAAGGTGAAAGATCAAGAAGTCTTAAATACTTTGGAGCTCTTGAGAACCAAGGAGGGTTTGTCTTAATATATGATAAAACGAATAATAAACTTATTTCGCTCAGAGATTTAGACCTAACAAGTATAATACAATACTATAAAGATGATTCTTCTGGAATTCTTATAACAGAATACACGTTTGATCAGAATACTAAAGTTTATTTATACGATTTTGTTCATCCAGAGTTGGACATTTTTGTGCGGAGAGTAGCCGTCGAAACTAATAGTTCATCTGAGCTTTATGCAATACATTACCTAAATCTTGCTCCAACAACGATAAAGATTCCAAAGCTCCCAGTTGAAGATTGGCAAGATGATACAAGAAACGATTTTGCAGCCTTTACACGAGATGATGGAACGGTGATTCAATTTGTCCCATTCTTTTTAGATAGAAAATCTCTTAAGGCAGAATATGAGAAGATCAGAAACTACTCTTATGACCAGCTCCTGAGTTATTCATCTAAGATTACCGGAATTTTCCTGGCTTTCAGGTTTTTTGGAGAATATGATAACTTCGGATATGTCGGTTTTGATGGAAGATGCGGAGACGGGAGAATTCTTCCTGAAAATAAAACCCAAAGTGCTTTCTCAAAGATTCAAAGCTTAGATATTTTCACTTCAGAAAAGACATATAGCACCTGTTCGGCTGACGCTTTCTCTTCTACAAAAATCTGCTCAAACGGGACATGTAAGGATGCTTTCTTTGTGCTATCTGCTGGAAAAACATTAGATCAAGCTCTACAACTTTTGAATTTAAATGTTCAGAAAATAATAGATTTTGAAAGATACACTGATTTATTCTGGCATTCCAAAGTTTCCATCTTGGAATCTCAAAGTTTCTTTACATATCTTACTGAACCAGAGAAAACATTGTGCAGAAGAGCTTTGATATCATTGATTCAAGCGACAGATAGAGAAACTAAGGCAACAGTTGCATCCATTTCAACTCAACCCCCTTATGCGGAGGATTGGCCAAGAGATGGGGCTTATTTTAACTTATACCTTGATCTTGCAGGTTTTTCCGAGCTTTCTGAACAGAGAAACCTTTTTTATGAAATGGTGCAAAGTAAAGAGCAGGAGGGAGATATACCCCCAGGAACATGGCGTATGAACTTTTATGCTGACGGTATGATCGGAGGACCTTGGGATTTTGAAATAGATCAGGTAGGTTTTGTTCTCTGGAGTTGGTCAAATCACCTTAACTTTGTGAAAAATAAAATTGAGTTTTCTAAAAAGATTTACGAGGCTTTGAAACTCTCTGCTTATGAAGTTTTAATAGGCTGTAGGGATCAAAGTGGATTGCAGTGTTTGGCTCATGAGGACGATCAAATTGAAAAGTCAATAACTATGGTTGGGGCTGGAACTGTTTATACGGGAATAAAAAGTGCAATGAATATTGCTCAAGTTCTGGGGGATTCCAATCTTTATAATCAGCTTAAGCAAAGAAAGATGGAACTTGAAGGTGCTATAGTAAAGAACTTCTCTCAACAAGATGGATTTGTCTTTTCTCCAAATGATCCTCATCAAGGTATGGCATATGTTCTTTTCCCAGCAGATTTTCCTATGAGTGATGATTGGGTTGAGAATTATGGAAGATCTGTTGTAGGTGTTCTTTACTATAATTTCTATGAAAGGAAGCATCTTGTCTATGAAGCCAAATGGATAATTTCTCTCATAGTCGCATCGGAAAGACTGAAAAAAACAAGGTTTCAGGTGTATCAAGAGTTCCGTAGGGAAGCGGAAAAATTCCTTAAGATACTTGTCGAAGAAGTTCCGACATCAACTAAACACATGGGAGAGACTGTCAGAGTTTTTGAAGAGAACGGGAAATATAGGTACGAGAATAGAATAGCTATACCTCACATATGGGAAGCTACCCTGACTTGTCTTACTTCAATAGCTCTTAGGTATCCTCAAACTCTGGAAAAGATGGGCATACTTCCAAAAGAAGAAAAGATTTCTTCTGGTTCATTCTGTTCCTCTTTTAAAATAGTAGAGATCTTCCAAGTTTTCTTCTTTCTTTTGCCTTATTTTCTAATAAGAAGATTAAGGTTGTGATTCTTTCGTAAGATACTGAAAATTTATCAGACTTGGTAGAAATAGTTTTGTTTTTACTTCGTAGATATCAGACTTATTAAATGTTATAATAATACTTATTGCAATATGAGTAAAATTTTAATTGTTGAATCTCCAACAAAGGCTAAAAAAATATATCAGTTTCTTGGAAATGGATGGAAAGTTCTCGCTACATATGGGCACATAAGAGATCTTCCCCCAGATAACATGGGGTTCTCTATATCTGACCTGCTCAATGGAAATATCAATCTTTATTTTAAGGTTCTGAAAAAAAATGTTGTTTCCTTTCTCAAAAAAAATCTAAGCGCAGCAGATGATGTGGTAATAGCTTCTGATCCGGATAGAGAAGGTGAGGCAATTGCTTACCATGTTGCCTGTGTTTTGGATCTAAAAGATCCGAAGAGAGCCGTTTTCCATGAAATAACTAAAGATGCCGTTATTTCTTCAATTTCTAAACCCAGGAAAATAGATATGGAATTAGTTCATGCTCAGATTTCAAGGAGAGTTATTGATAGGCTTGTGGGTTATACAATATCTCCACTTCTTTGGAGGATAAGGAAAAATTCTTCAGCTGGCAGGGTTCAGTCTGCAGCTCTGCATCTTGTTTCTATGAGATGGAAAGAAGTTATGAATTTTGAGAAGAAGGTATACTTTGTTGTTTTTCTAGATTTTGGGGATTTCAAAGCTTTTCTTTATGAAAAAGATAAAGATGGTAAAGTTAAAATAAAGCATTTTTATTCGGAAGTAGAAGCTCAAAGTTTTATTAAAAAGATAAAACAAATTCAGCTTTCGGATTTTAAAAAGGGAGTTGATTTTTCCTATCCGAATCCCCCGTATATTACTTCATCTTTATTGCAGAATGCTAAGTCTATATTAGGTTTTTCTGCCGATTTCGCGATGAATATTGCCCAGAGTCTTTTTGAAAACGGATATATAACATATCACAGAACTGATTCTGTTTCTATTTCATCTGAAGGTTTTGCTTTAGCGCGTAAATTTTTTGAAGAATCTGGTATTTATGATATACAGGAGGTTGGAAGAAGATGGAGATCAAAAGTTGCAAATGCACAAGAAGCCCATGAATGTATTAGATTAACGCCAGCGGGATTTGCAAAATTCAAGAAATTATTTGAACAGAAACCTTCTGAATTGAGGTATAATAAATCTTTGTCTCCATATGACAAAATGATCTATATCATAGGATTGAGATTTCTCGCTTCCCAATCAAAGAATGCTGTTTATGATACGGTTGAGCTTGAGTTCAGATCACCAAATATCAAAGAGGATATGTTTTTCAAAGCTAAAGTTAGAAAGCTAAAGTTTGAAGGTTTTCTGAAGATTTGGAACTTTGAACCCCCAACTACTGATGAACAAGGCAGTGAAGGTGAAAGGGCTTATTCAAAAGCACTCTCTCTTGAGTTTGAAAGATATATTAGTTTGGGAAGTTCTACAAAATTGCTTTATTCTAAAAAATATACTCAACCACCTCCTCTCTATACTGAGGCTTCATTGATAAAGGAGTTGGAAAAACTCGGTATAGGTAGGCCATCTACATATGCAACAATAATTAAGAATCTCAAAGGTAGAGGATATATAATTGAGGAAAACGGAAAGATAATACCAACACCTGATGGTCTTCTTCAAGATGAGATCCTTTCAAGAAATTTCCCAGATATATGCTCACCTGAATTTACGGCAAAGATGGAGGAAGAATTGGATAGGATATCAAGGGGTGAAGTAAATTGGGTCAATTCTCTTAAAGAGATGGCTGCAACTTATATGGAAAAATTTAAAACCTTTAAAGAGAATGTAGAAAGAAATATTGTGGAACTGAGGACAAGTTTTGCAGAACAAGGAAATACTAAAACTAAAAAAAGAAATAAAAGATCAAGGAAAAAGCTTAATCCTTCGGTGTGATGAATCTTATAAATTCTTAAGTTATATCCTGAACAAAGTTTATTCATTTTAATGTTGGCTTATGATTTTCATCAATGTTTCAACAAGACAAAAAATTGTAAAAAGTTCAAACTGAATAAGAATAATTGTATTATTATTTATGTCCATATGTAATAGGTGTTTTAGAGGGGAAACAATTGAGATCAAGGTGGGTAATCGTGTTTGGGATTACTGTGGAAATTGTAGATCAATTAATACACTTGATAATGGTTTTATATGTTTGGTTGATTTTTGTGGGGGTGATGAAATGGTTGTTCGTGCGGCGAGAATCTCCTATGGTAAGGAAGTAAAAGGGTCTGAGCAGGATAAGAAACTTATAAGTTATATGATGAGACACAAGCATGGGACACCTTTTGAACATTCACTTTTTATTTTTCATGTTAAGGCTCCAATTTTCGTTGCCCGTCAATGGTTTAGACACAGAATCGGCTCCTTCAATGAAATTTCTGGGAGATATGTTGAGTATCAGGAAGAATTCTACATACCAAGAAAGTTGAGAAAACCAGATCCCAAAAATAAACAGGGGAGCATCGAGGCTGATTTTCAGAATGAAAAAGAACTTGTTCAGATTTTTCAAGATTCAATATCTTCAAGTTATCAGGTTTATAAAAAGCTCCTTGATTCAGGAGTTGCGAAGGAGGTTGCAAGGGCTGTATTACCGCTGGCTCTTTACACACAGTTTTATTGGTCTGTTAATCCCAGATCTCTTATGAATTTCATAACATTAAGAATTTCCGATGATGCGCAATATGAGATAAGGCAGTATGCTGAAAGGATAGTTTTCTTTATGAAAGAAAAGATGCCATGGACATTTTCTGCTTTTATAAACTTTGGATTTGAAGGTCAAAGCGATTTTATAGAATCTATTAAAAAAGAGAAACAAAATGGTTAGATTTTCGTATGTTCAAATTTATAAAAATAGGAAAAATTTATAAATATAATTGATTTCAGAACTTTAATACTATGGGCTTGCTTGAAGGCAAGGTAATCGTGATAACTGGATCTGGAAGAGGAATAGGTAGAGAAACTGCTATACTCTCTGCTCGTGAGGGAGCTTCAGTAGTTGTAAATGATATTGATCCTGATTGCGCTTTTGAAACACTGGAGGAAATAAGGAAAAGCAATGGTAAAGTAACGGCTTATATAGGCGATGTATCAGATGAAAGTTGTGCAAGAGATATAATTGAGCTGGCAAAGAATGCATTCGGTAAAGTAGATGCTCTGGTAAATAATGCAGGAATAACTCAAGACTCTCTCCTGGTCAGAACAGATTCAGAAAAATGGGATAGGGTTATAAAAGTTCATCTGCGCAGTGCTTTTTTATGTACAAAATATGCTGTTTCGGAAATGATAAAAAATAAGACTCAAGGTGTAGTAATCAATTTGACTTCTCCCTCTGGCCTAAGGGGAAATATAGGTCAGGTGAATTACTCAACAGCTAAAGCAGGATTTATTGGTTTCACGCTTACACTTTCAAAAGAATTGGAAAGGTATGGAATAAGAGTAAATTCTGTTGCTCCAATAGCATGGACTCGCCTTACTCAAGCCATTCCAGAGGATGTATTAAAAAAGAGGGGAGATGAATTCGCTCAAAAACTCAAGTCTGCAAAACCTGAATATGTAGCTCATTTGATTGCCTTCTTGATCTCTGACGAAGCAAAAGATATAAACGGACAGATTTTCGGAGTGTTTGGAGATGAGTTTCATATATGGTCTCTTCCTAAAATAGTCTTCAGAAAATCAAAACCTGGGGGTTTTAATTTCTCTGACTACATAAGTATGATTAAAGAAATAAAATCGTATCTACAGGAACCAGAGGGGAATGTCGGGTAAGGAATTGCTTTGTTGCATTCATCAATCCTGTGATGAGTAGGCGAGTTATAGCTTTTTTGCATCCATCAAATGTGTTATGATATGAAAAATAAAATACAGTACTTGACCATGATTGCAACGGAGCATATAGGAATTTGAGAAGTTGAGAAGATAGCTATAATTTTATGGAATTGAATTTGCTTGGAGTATGGATCCTTTCAGTTTATTTATTTTATGACTACTTCAAGTGGTATTGGATTTGTAATACACCAGACCGCGGGACATCTTTCCATTGCTATCTTCTTTGCTGATTCTATGTCCTCGGGCTTATTTTCTGATTCAACATTGATGGTCATTTTTATTTTTTCCACTACAGGTTCATCTGATATTCCGAATGGTCTTTTAAGATTGACAATGTTTTCTGCCGTTATCGATAGGGATTTTATATTCAGTCCTCTTTCATGTGCTACTGTTGCAAAGGTTGCAAGGAAACATGAAGCCATTCCGAACAAACAATATTGTAATGGATTTGGGGCTATTCCCTTGCCTCCCATAAAAGGAGCGCTATCACACTTGACTACTACTTTCGTTCCAGATGGTATTTCCATCTCTGAGTACATCTGTGGTAGGTTCTCATCCATTTCCCATTTTACCTGAACTTGCATTTTCCTCTTAAAGAGTTCGGGATTGTCCTTTGCTTCTTCAATATATTTCTGTATGCCTTTTGTATTGATGTTTTTCATATTTGATAATTTTTGAAAATATTGTAAAACAAATTTAGAATTTAAAAATTTAGATTTTAAATGGAGGTCCGCCTTTATGAGGGTTAAATTTGTTGTTCCAAGAAGGCAGAGAAGAAAAAAGATAAAAAAGTTAGCCAAGGGATACTATGGGGCTCAATCAAGGTGCACAAAGATTGCAAACCAGTATGTTATAAGGGCTCTATTTCATTCTTACAGGGGGCGGAAAAAGAAAAAGAGAGATTTTAGGAGATTATGGATAGAGCGTATAAATGCTGCTGCAAGACAGAACGGTCTGAATTATTCAAAACTTATTTATGCCTTGAGGAAGATGGGAACACAGATAAACAGAAAAGTTCTTGCCGATTTAGCTTTCTCTGATCCTGTTGCGTTTTCAAACCTATGCCAGCAAGCAAGAAATTTCGCTACTTAGAAGGTGCTCAATGATAGGATAAATGTCGGTATAGTAGGGCTGGGTTTTGCTGGAACCATACATATAGAAAAACTCTCTCTCAACAAGTTTATACATATAACGGATGTATGCGATGTTGATCAGGAAAAGCTTGAGGCTGCCAGAGATTTGATATTCAAACTTTCAGGCAAAAGAGTTAGAACTCATAAGAATTATGAAGATATTTTCAAACATGATATAGATGCGATATTTATAGCGACTCCTGCAAAAACACATTATGAAATCTTGAAACTTGCTATACAAAATAAAAAACATGTCTTTGTTGAAAAACCCCTTACATCTAGCTATAAACAAGGATTAGAGATAGCTAACGTTGCAAGCCAGACTGGAATTATAGTTCAAGTTGGGCACGTGGAAAGGTTCAATAATGCTTATAAATTTGCAAAAGAATACGTTAAATCTCCCGGATACATAAGAGCAGAACGATTGAGTCAGTTCCCCGGAAGAGGAACAGATATAGATGTCATCTTTGATATAATGATTCATGATATAGATGCAATCGTTGGTTTGATAAAAGATGTAAAGATAGATTTTGTAGAAGGTATGGGAGTTCCGGTCATAACGGACAAGGTTGATATAGCTACTGCAAGGATAAGATTTTCTTCGGGCTGTCTTGCCGAGCTTACATCATCTCGTGTTTCTTACAGAAAATTTAGAAAAATGCGTATATTCCAACCGGGAATATATATCTCTATTGATTTCCTTGAAAGAAAAACTGAAATATACAGAAGAATTAGAAATAATGGAAGATTTGAAGTTGAAGCTCAAATAAAAACTTTTCAAGATTCTGATCCTATGAAAGATGAGATAGAATCTTTCATAAATACTCTCAGATCTGGAAGGAATTCAGAAATACCTCCATCGGAGGCTTTAAAATCGGTTCTTATAGCCGAAAAGATAAGAGAGTCCTTGTTCTTCATGCAAGAAAATTCAATAGGATGATTTGTTATTCATTTGGTTAAAGGGAAAAGAAGAATATAGAAATCTATTGAAGTTTGCATGGATTTTTTGCAAGGCGTCTGATAAAATTCTTCTTATTTTTATTGTTGAAAGAGAACTTTATGCAATGTAGGATTACCTGAAAGAAGTATTTTGTTCCCGGAAGTATACCTATATGCGAAGAGTATTTGTTGTATATCGTCTCAACTGGAATCTCTTTGATCTTGAATCCAAATTCGGTAAGCAAGAATATTACTTGTTGGTCAAATATGAAATCATCTGAAAGTTTATCTATGAAATTATATATGGTTTGGGCGGCTTTAAAGCTATAACATCTATATCCAGAGTGAAATTCAGAAAGATTTAATCCAAGTGTTTTATTTTCTAAGTAAGTGAGAAACATATTTACAATGAACTTAATGTATGGCATTCCACCTCTTATGGCAGATAACTTATCTGACATTCTTGAACCTATTATTAATCCTACGCTGTCATCGTCAATTGATTTGAAAAATTTGGGGATATGGACTGGATTATGTTGCCCATCTCCGTGTATCATGAGAATTTTATCAAAAGAATTCTCAACAAAAAATCTGAAAGCGACTTTTTGATTCCCTCCATAACCTAATCTCTTTTGGTTCCTTATAACATGATCTGCTAATTTTTTGGAAATTTCAAATGTTCTATCTTTACTTGAATCATCTACAACAAGTATAAAATTATCACGGCAGATGTTTTTTATACCATTTATAACACTGGCTATTGTCTTCTCACAGTTGTAAGTTGGAATGTATATTAGTTTCATAGTTTCTACTTATCATAAGTGTATCAAAATAAAAAAATTAATAAGACAAATCTGAAAATGATTTACTGCGTTTGGAATCATTTTAGTTTTGTTAAATATCTTTTAAAAGATATAGAAAAAACCATCAAAATTTTTGGACCTGTTTTATCTCAACCGAGATTTATTTTAGAATTCATTTAAATAAAAAATTGGTATCTTAAAGTATTAAGAAGAAGTTTCATATTTCCAGAGTGAAAAAATGTGAGGAGCTTACTAAATATCTTAAAATCTAAAAGAGATATGATCTTATATTATTTATCCCTTTCCATTATGATCTTAGCTTTTATCCGATTTGAGTTAAGGGTTATAGATCAACTTCAGGTGATTTTTTCTGAACCTATCCTATCAGGTGATATAAGAATTTCTGGACCAAAAGATATGTTATTCGGGAATGAGTTCTTCGGAATGGAAAAACATCTTCCACCAGTACTCTATCTTTATGTCTTGGGAGAGAGATTCTTGCTCCAAATAACAGACTATTCCATTTATTACATTCCATCGATATTTCTTAAGATTTCTTGGAAGATATGTGGAGATATAAAATGTAATAGGATAGCTTCTTTGATTTTATCGGTATTCTTAATTATCTTAATCAGCTTTTTTGTTTTCAAGATATATGGTTTTTCTTCTGCCATTTTTGGTGCATGGTTTTCTGTGATTTTTATGGGATATGGGATACAACCTGCTAATTCGGAGATGTTTGGGGTAAATATGTGTCTTCTATGTTCTGCATTAACGTTCTGGAATTTATACTTATATCATAAAACCGAAGAAAGAAAATATTTTAAGCGGAGTATAATATTTTCATTATTCGCTCTTAACTCTCATACTCTTTGGGGGTTTGTAATAAACTTCTGTACATTCTTGGGATTTTTAAACCGGCGCTTAATTAGAGCATTTAAAGAAACAAGCCTTAATGAATTTTTAAAAATATCAATCCTTTTTGTTTTACTTACCTTCCCTCTTTTTATAAGTATTGGTCTTGATGTAAAAGGGCCAACAGATTATCGCATAAGTTTTGATATATTTAGTAATCTTAAAAATATATATCATCACTTAATCTTACTTGCTGAACAGCAAATTGTTAGCACTTTTTCGCTCTCAATACTCTTGTTTTCTACTATTATCACTTTATTATCTGCGAACTACAGGACAAAGATTGAAAATAGAGCTCCATTCTTATCCTCTTTATCACTTATCCTTATGATACTTTTAATCTTGGCTTTTTTATCAGAATATGGTTCTATCAGTTCAACTGATCTTTTCCTGAGGGCAATAAAATATGTAAATTTTTATACGCCATTTTTGCTCTCGTCCTTGATATCTTTTATCCTGAGTTATGTGAAAATCAAAAACAATGGATTGAAGCTATTGCTAAAGTTAATAACAAACACAATTATATTGTTATCATTATCCTATTATACTCTTTCAGTTTATACTCTTTCAGTTCGAGGGCTTGAACCTGATAGACCTAATAATGTTGATGAAGTTATAGTGAGAAACTTGGAAAATATACTTGGAAAAAACTGGATTTCCCTTCAAGATCAAAGGAACCTTGTAAGTTATCTTTTGGAAAATGATATTTATAGTCTTTATGCTATAGTTCCCCCAATATCTGCTATCGGATTCATTGATATTTTATCTAAGGATAAAATTAAAGCAAAATATATATCTTGTATTGATAAACTCAATGAAAAAGATCTTTTTTCTTTTTTAAAAAAGTCATTAACAAAGGATTTAAGGGAGAAGATTTTTGTTGTTGATCACTCATGCAAGGATAAGATATTCTTGGGATATAGATATTATTTTGATCCATTGCATGAGATCAGAAGGGGAGGCCAAACTGTATATTATATTATGAAACTGCAGATAAAAAATTAGATTTCTATAATCTGAAATAAATATTTGATTTTGAGTAAAATCAAATTTTCTATTATGTCAAAAACCTCAAATCGTGGAGGTAAGAAGATAATGATCGTTTCGGATAGCTTTCCTCCCGTTCCATCTGGAGTCTCAAAATATGCTTATATGATGGCAGAGAAGTTGCTTATTAATAATCACAAGGTTATTGTTATTACCGGAAATGTTCAAAAGAAAGTTTCGGAGGATGAAAAGATACGAGAGCTTGGAGGTTCGGTCATAAGGTTAGGAAAGCTGATAAGTGTTTATGCTAATGGAACAAGATGCTTTATAACTCTTCTTGGTCCAAAGGATTTTATATCTATGATGAGTTTATTCAATAGTTTTTCCCCAGATACTGTTGTTCTTCAGGGACCTCTTGGTTTAACATTACCATATCCAGCGACTTTATTTTCAAAATCTTCCAAAAAGATAGGTATCTTTCATTCCTCAACTGATAAACCCAATCTCGCTTTTATTCTTTTTAAACCTTTTATGAAACCGTTTTTGAATGCTCTTGATGTAAGGATAGCTGTCTCTAACCGTGCAAGAGAGGAGATTGAAAAATATTTTGGCAAACAGGATTTTCACATAATACCCCCTGGTGTGGATACAAGATTTTATAATCACCGTGTTGCTGATAAATCAAGTGATAAAATAGTTTTCTTCTTTCTCGGAAGACTTGATGAAAGAAAGGGAGTTGATGTGCTCTTGAGGGTCTGGAAAAAAATAAGGAGATTTGCAATAAAGAACAAAAGAGAAGTTCCGGTAAAACTCCTTATAGGTGGCGATGGTCCTATGAGAAATCTTGTCCAAAAGGAGTCTGCTTTTTTAAAAGATGTAGAATATCTTGGTTTTGTTGATGAGAATGTTTTGCCCAAAATATACGCCTCTTCCGATGTCTCAATTTTTCCATCTAAAGGTGGAGAAAGTTTCGGAATAGTTCTTATAGAAAGTATGGCTTGTGGAACTCCACCACTGGCATCAAATATAGCGGGATACAGAGATGTTGTGAAAAATGAATATAATGGTTTGCTCTTCTCTTCAGAATCTGATTTACATCAGAAAATAGAAATTTTAAGCACTGACGAAAATTTGCGTAATCAGCTTAGTAAGAATGCTCTGTTTTCTTCTAAAAACTACGACTGGGACAAAATAATTGAAGAAATCCAAAAGTTATTATGATGAAATTTTCCTTGCCTTGTAAAAATAATTTAACATACCTTGGTATGTATTAAGAATTCTTAGTGTAAGTTCAACTTTATCTCCTATCTTTATCTTATCTTTAGGATCTACATCTGTTCCCTGAACATAGATCCTCGCTCCATTCTCAAGTTGGACGACGAGCATAGGAAGAGGAGGGAATATTTCTGAATACGAGCTAAGATAATCTTCTGTGAATGTAAAGACTTCTCCTTTCTTAGGGAGTTTTTCAATTTTTAGGTTTTTACTACCACAAACAGGACAGTAATTCTGCATTGGAAAAAAAGCATTTCCACATTCCATACATCTTTGTCCATACAATCTGATATTTTGTTTTTTCTCTCTCCAGAGCATAGATACAGAAGATTCGTCTTCTGGGAAACCATCAATATCCTTTATTCTCATATATTCACCGAAGGTTATAAATCTTTTTCTCTCAAAGTTTTTAAGAATTTTTTCATATGGAGATTTTTCTCCTGAGAACTTGACTTTTAAACCTTTAAATCCTCCACCGAAGGATAGAAGATATAGTTCTTCTCCAGCTTTTAGAATTCCAGTTGAGTAGGATAGCATAACTGCTGTATAACATGTTCCAAGACTTCCAAAGGTCTGAATTATATCATCTTTTATTTTCAAATTTTTTGATAAAAGGTAAGATGTAGTATATGTAGGGCCAGAAACAAAAAACTTTTTTCCGTTCTCCAGAGAAATCCTTTTCAGTAAAGAAAGGTATTCTTCTTGCACGACAAATCTTTGATCTACGGAAGATATTTTGTTTCCTCGATTTTTATATACATCTGGTATTTCTTGAGATTTAAAGATAAATTCTTCTATCTTGAAGAGATATTCGGTCTCTGAATCAGATGAGATGAGAACTCCTCCGCCAGAATCTGATAGACCAAAATCTATTTCAAAATCATCCGATCTTCTTTTTTCTCCGCAAACAACTAAAGCATGTTTTACCTTTCCTGAGTCTACAAGATTAGATGCTATGTATAATCCATCAATAAAAGAACTACTTCCTCCGATAATGTTCAGAGCCAGCGTATCTTCTGGTAGGTCTAGAGTCTCTGATAGTAGAGCGGCTGGATTCCTTTCCAAGTCATTGAAGGAAGACGAAACGAAGATAAGTGCTATATTTTCTTTCCCTCCATTATTGCATATTTCTTTTGCGCATTCATATGCAAGCGTTATTGGGTTCTCATCATATGAAGCTATAGCTTTTTGAGATGGTGTAGAAACTTTTATCTGCTCTTTTATACTTTCTCCTTTTAACCTCAAAAAAGGGATATAACCAATTGCCTGCTTTATACAAGCCATAATTCGGATTTTAAGAAACAATCTCTTTCTTTTTGTAATTATAGTAAATTCTGAAAAGTGGGGAGAAGAGAGAAATTTTATGTCTTTAATGTTTTCATCTATTTTCTATTTCATGATTTAATATAAGTTTATTATAAAGTCAGAAGAATCTTTTATTCTCTTGTAGCATTTTTCAGAGTTTGATTTGTATTTGGATTTCAATTGTGTTTAACCAAATGCTAGGAAATTGCGTGCTGATTTGTATTTATTTCTAACGATCAAATTTAAGCCAGAAATTTTTGTTATTGCTGATTTTTTTTAGGTCTACGCCTGCTGCTTTGAGTAATTTATGCCTTTTACCTATCTCAATGGCTAGACCTCTTGTTACGTATCTTTTAGTCAGTTCTGGAATAAGCTTTGGCTTTTCTTTCAGGATTATGAGGAATACAAATAGAGCTAATTTTAAAGCATGTGATCTGAATTTTGAAGATATTGTAGGATTTTTTGAAAAAGCTACACCAACATCAAACCACCTCTTAAAAATTTCGGAAGTTTTTTCATCGTGTTGATGTATAACTGTAATTTTAGGATTATACATTATTGAAAAACCGTTGCTGAGAATCTTTTTTGATAGTACTAATTCCTCCGAGCATATAACACCCTCAGGGAATCCACCCAATTCTTCAAATGTTCTACTTTCAACTGCAAAACAAACATTTGAAACAAATATATCCTTGAAATTATATCCTTGAAATTTTATAATCTTTTCATCGGGATATACGAATTTCCTTTCAATTCTCTCAAACAGGTTTGCTTGGTTTGTAGTTAAGTGTTTCCCATATACTCCTTTGATTTTTTCATCTATTGATTTGATTATTTCCCTTGCAAATTCTTCTCCAAAAGGTTTAGCATCTTGGGTCATGAAAAGTAAGATTGGATATGAAGACAATTTTGCTCCCTTGTTTCTCGTTACTCCGTGATCAAAAGAATTTTCTTCAATAATCGTTATCCTTTTATCATTAGGTATATTATTTTTTATTTGAAGTGAGCTATCAAGTATTATCAACTGTTTTATCTCCTGGTATTTTAGTAATTCCATTTGATTTTCAAGATACCTTGGATCAGATACTGGAATTATGGCACTTATCATAATAGATAGAAAAAAGAAAATTTTATTTTAGGTAATTTATTTTTTATTTATTATGAAACATATCAAATTTTTGATAGCTTTACCTTTTTTTTCTGCCTTTATTTATTGCCAGCGTAGAGAAGTTCCCAGATATGTATTGGAGAAGAGTAAAAAAATTAATTTCCCTGAAGTATCGGAAAGTATATGTCATGATTTAGAGGATAGTAAAACTGAAAATGTTAACAAGGATGAAAGGAATATTTATGTGTCCATATTTCTTATCAAGTCAGCATTGGATATTGCCGAAATTTTCTTATTTGCAAATGTTATTTCTTTATACCAATTATCAAGTTGTGATAAAGGTGAGGTAACGGAGAAAAGGATAAAGAATCAATCAGGAGATTTTACTGAAAAGGATTTTAAAAAGTGTTTATATTCTGGATCTTTACTTGATGGAAAAATTTATCTTTCTCCCGATATATTGAATTTTTCAGATTTCTGGATATTGCAAAAGACAGAATATATTAAAAAATATATTCTTTTAAGAGAAGGGAAAATCAGAGTCATTCCGAATATAAATTACTTAATTAGTTATGCTGTGAAAGATTTTTTCCTATATTCTTTTACGGAGTTATCTTCCATTGTGAGTGAGAAGCTCGTTTCTTTTCAGGGATCTGTAGCGATACAAATTCCATATTATGTAAGGCTCAAGGGAATTTATAGAGAATATTTGATAGATAATGATATATACTACTCAATTCAGTTTCAGGATTTTATGGTAAGAATGAGCATGGAAGCCGAAGGTATTTCTATGGGGTTTGGAGCAAAATTCAAGGTTATTTCTCCTTATGTTTGTGGTGATTTTGAAGCAGGATCAGAGAATTTTTCTTTATCTCACTTATCCTTTTTATCTAATGATTCTTGTGGCTATAGAGGAGAATTAAAACTCAATGATCAAACAATTAAATTTCTAGATAATTCAATATATGTTGGTCAAAAGAAGTATTTCTGTTTTGATATATTTGAGTGAATGAACTTGAAGCAGAGATTATAAAGTTGGTTTTTCATTTGAAAATCGGGTTGGAAGCTCAATTGATATGTTTGATAGATTTCAATTGATTAGGAAAAGTTTTATTTGTTTAGCTTATATTTTTGAGAAATAACAATCATAATTTTTTCGTTATTACGGTAAAATAATATCCAGAAGATGAAAAAGGAAAAGAATCAAAGGAGTTATGTTAAGTCTTTAAGATGTAGGGAGTGTAAGAGGGAGTATGAAATAGCTCCTACGAACATATGTGAGGTATGCTTCGGCCCCCTTGAGGTAGAATATGATTACGATTCGATACATCTTGATGTAAGAAGGATGAAATCAAGAAAACCTAATATGTGGAGGTATAGAGAACTTTTACCCGTTGATGGTGATCCGATTGTTGAAGACGTTGGTTTTACTCCTCTTTTTCGTGCAAGGAATCTTGAGAGATACTTTGGTTGTAAAGAGATATGGATAAAGAATGACGGGGTGAATTTTCCAACACTGTCTTTTAAGGATAGGGTTGTGGCTATTGCTGTTAAGAAAGCTAAAGATTTTGGTTTTGAAGCTGTAGCTTGTGCTTCTACAGGGAATCTCGCTAACTCTGTTGCTTCGATATCTGCCATGTTTGGTATGAAAGCTTTTATATTTATCCCTTATGACCTTGAACCTACAAAAATTCTTGCAACATCAATATATGGGGCAGAGGTTATAGGTATAAGGGGAAGTTATGATAATGTCAATCGCCTTTGCACAGAAATTTCAGAAAGATACAAGATTGCCTTTGTAAATATAAACATAAGACCGTTTTATTCTGAGGGTTCGAAAACATATGGTTTTGAAATAGCTGAACAGCTCTCGTTCCGTCTTCCTGATCATGTTATTGTTCCGATGGCAGGCGGTTCTCTTATAGTTAAGATTTGGAAAGCTTTCAAAGAATTTGAGAGACTTGGTATATTACGCGAAGTTAATGCAAGAATGTATGGTGCTCAACCTGAAGGATGTGCTCCGATAGTTAATGCTGTTAAAAAGGATCTAGCTATATTTACACCTGTGAAGGAACCGAAAACTATTGCAAAATCCTTGGCAATAGGTAACCCACCAGATGGATACTATGCAGCAAAGGTTATAAGAGAATCTAAGGGTTATGCGGAATCTCCATCAGATAAAGAGATTATAGAGGCTATAAAAATTCTGGCGGAAAAGGAGGGAATATACACTGAAACTGCTGGGGGAGTGACTTTCGGGGCTTTCATAAGGCTTTTATCATCTGGAATTATATCTAAAGGTGATAGCTCTCTGATATGCTTGACTGGAAATGGACTCAAAACTCAAGAAGCTCTTTCTGAATCCCTCCCACCTATAAAAATAATACAGCCAAATATTGAAGATTTCCAGAATCTCTATGCAGAAAGATTGCAAAACTACAGAAATAACATTTGAAAGAGTGGATATAGGCCTACTCAATACTTTAGAGGAAGCGAAAAAGAGTTCAATACTATCAAAGATAGGTAATACACCTATTGTTAAGCTTGAAAGAATAAAAAGTTATATAGGGATACCGAGAAACATAACTCTTTGGGCAAAACTTGAAGGATTTAACCCTGGAGGTTCCGTGAAAGATAGACCCGCTTTCTTTATGATAGAAGACGGAGTAAAAACTGGCAAACTTACCAGAGATAAAATACTTATTGACTCAACATCTGGGAATACTGGAATAGCATATGCTATGATATGTGCTGTTTTGGGCATAAAAGTTATTTTGTGCATACCAGCAAATGCATCTTTTGAACGCCTTAAAATTCTTACTATTTTTGGAGCGGAGTTGAGACTTACTAATCCGCTTGAAGGGTCAGACGGAGCTATAATTGAAGCGAGAAAAATTTATGAGAGTAATCCTTCAAAGTATTTCAAACCAGACCAGTATTCAAACCAAGCAAATCCTCTCTCTCATTATTATACAACAGCCCTTGAGATATGGAGAGATACAGGAGGTAATATAGATTTCTTTATGGGAGGAGTTGGGACTGGTGGGGTAATTATGGGAAATGGGAGAAGGTTAAGAGAGCTCAATAAGAACATCAAGATAATTGCTGTTGAGCCGGAGGAACCAATTCATGGTCTTGAAGGTTTGCGAAATACGAATTATTCCTATATTCCACCTATATTTGATGTTAGCTTCCCAGATATGTATATAAGAGTCAGAACTGAGGATGCTTATCATATGTGCAGATTACTTGCTTTAAAGGAAGGACTTTTTGTCGGAGGTTCAGCTGGAGCAGTTATGAAGGCTGCCGAAATTTTCGTGAAAAATTATCTCATAGATGGATCTTATCCAAGAAAAGATTATAACATAGTTCTTCTGTTCCCTGATTCGGGTGATAGGTATTTTTCCTCAAGACTATGGGAAGATAAGAAATTCGCAGATATTCTTTCAAAAATCAGATGGAAAAAAGATTCTTGAAGATTTTAACAGAATTTAAAATCTTATTCTGAATTCCTCTTTTCTTATAATAAGTTCTATTTGTCCTTCTTGGATTCTTTTAATCTTTATGTTTTGTATAGAATCACCTTCTGATAAAAGGTATTTTTCTCCGTCTAATTCAATTAGAACTATTTTTCTCCCATCAGATATAGCAGAACCAATAAGTTTAAATTTTTCGCTTTTTGTTGTTTTATCGTGATCTTTTCTTGATTCTTCTTTATTTCTCTTTTTTTCTTTCCCCTCTATTTCTATTGCAAATGGGTCTTTTTTTATTTCAAGTATGACTTCTTTTTCTGCTGCAAAAACCTCTGCTGTGCTAAATAAAATTATTATCAATAATATTTCCTTCATTTTGAGATGACTTTTGATTTTTCAGATGATATAAGAATGTCTATGTCTTCTGGAATTTTTTCAGCTTTGCTTGTTGGTGTTCTTTGAGTTTTCACCCTGATTATTGTTGTTATATTCCTTTCTACATCAAAGTCATATCTTATTGCTTTCTTAAAGATTTTCTCACCTTTTATGGTAAATACAACATCAATTACATGTTTTCCCGGTATGGCTTCAGATTCGTCATATATTATTATTTCTTTTCCAGAAGCTTCATCTATTTTTTTCTTTTCTTTTATACGTGAGACTTCAAAACCATCAAGTGTCACGCTTATTTCCTGAATTTCGGCTGACTTCAAATCGTTTTTGTAATAGACTGTTATTTTCGTCCCAGTCAAAGTTCCAAGTAATATCATGTCTTCAAAATTCTTCAGAGCTTTTCTCGTTTCAAGGATTTTGAGTTTGAGCATTTCTATTTCTTTCTGAAGCCGCTTTAACTCTTCTTTATATTTTTCTTCTGTTTCTGCTTGTTTCTGCTGAGCATTAACAAAATCTGGAAAATATGTGTACAAAAATAGTGCGATCAAAGCAAAAATATAATACTTCATAATAATTTTAGAAAATCGTAATTGTTAAATTTATTCTTGAAAATCTATGATGATGGTAAAAGCGAAAAATATACTGGTAATTTATAATTTATCGCTACTGTATGTCTGAGAAACTTCGTAGGTATTTATTAAATAAGATTATAAATGAATTTGTTTTTTTCTTTTCTATATTATACATTATCTCCCTTATCGTATCATTTCTTAGATACACAGAGGTGAAAATTTTTAAATTATACCTCTTGTTTTCATTGTATATTTTACCTTTTACAATGCATTTTTCTTTTTTCACAGCATGCTTCTTTGCCTTTAGAGAAATAAAAGAAAAAATTCTATATCTTACAACTTTTAATTTATCATTCTGGAAATTCAATCGCTTTGTTTTACTCTTATCTGTGTTGTTCTTTTCCCTTTCTTTATTTTTGTCCTTTACATTATCTCCAAAAGCTTTTTTCTTGGTTCAAGAAAATTTGCTATCTTCAATAAGGGTCCAGAGGAAGGATCAGAAAGATTTTTTACATTGGGGAAAAAACATAGTTTATGCAGAAAAGATAAATCTAAATAAAAATTTCATAGCAGCGCAGGACGGATTCATTTTTGATGGAGAAAAAATCCTGAAGTTTCAAAAAATCAAAATATATATAAAATCTCCTGAAAGTAGATTTAGTAAAGATATTGCAGAACTTATAATTGATGAAGGAGAAAAAGGAAAAAAAGAAATTATATATGCTTTCTCAACATTTTTCTCCCAGGTATCTTGCTCCTCATTTGTTTTTGCTTATCCATATATTTATATTCTATGCAATCCATCAATGGTTCTAATATCAAAATTTTTCAGAGATTCTCTTGAGGTCCATAAATTTTTGATTGTATCTTTCACTTTACATTCTATTGTACTTTTGGGAAGCTTTTTTATGGCTATTAGGAAATTCTGATTTTTATTTCTCAATCTATTTCAGGACAGAAGATCTCTGAACTTTGAATTTTTACACTTTTGTATATCACTTTTTTCCCAATTTCATCAAAAATTATTTTTTTCTCAAGAATTCCTTTTATGACCATAGGGTAAAGCTTGTGTTCAAGATAATGTATTTTTTCTTCTATTTTTTCATCATTCGGGGCGATCGGAATTGCTGCTTGTGCTATAATTGGACCACCGTCTACGCTTTCATCTACAAAGTGTATTGTGCATCCGGATATTCTTAGACCTTTTTTAATTGAAAGCTCTATTGCGTTTGTAGTTCCTTCAAAGGCTGGTAGCAAGGAAGGATGGATGTTCAAAATTTTCCACCTCCAGTGAGATATAAAATTTGGGGAAAGTATTCTCATGAATCCAGCAAGCACTATCAAGGTGGGTTTTTCTTTCTCAAGAATTTTCAGAGCTTTATTTTCAGCAATTTCCTTTTCTCTCCAGTTTATTACAATTGATTTTATACCATGATTTATTGCTCTTTTTATGGCACCGGCGCTTGCTTTATCTGATATCAGGCAAGAAACTTCTGCTGGAATATAACCTTCTTTTGCTTTTATAACTATGTTCTCAAAATTTGAACCGCTTCCTGATGCAAAAACTACTATCTTTGTTTTCATTTCTAAAAACAATCATAAAATCTTTTTTTAGGTTTTGATAAACTCAATGAATTTTTATTGATTTTTTAAATTTTAACGCTCGCTAGAGCTAGATTGAGTATTTCTTTCGGGTATTATTTCATAGACAACAGCAGACAGAAAAGATACAATTACACCAATGATAAATACAACAGGAGCAAATGGTATAACAGGGTCAAGATAGTATTTTGTAAAAGCTCTTGCAGATGATATAAAACCAACTATCATAAGAGATATACCAACTAATAGAGTTCCCAAGGTAGCCGATGTTCTTAAAATATTTTTCTTTTTTTGGAACGTTCTTGGAGTTTCAGCTAAGCCTACTGTTTCAAGTGGAATAAGAGGGAAAACTTTGGCAAATAATAGAAAAATAAGGAGTCCAAAACTTGCTATCCCAATAAGTACCATTATCTCTACTGCGGTTATGTTGTATTGACCTTTGGGATATGGAAGGAAAAAGCCGTGTGTTTGAGATGGAACAACAAGCACGAATCTTTTTGTGAATGCAGCTATGTTTACAAGCAAAGCTGAGATAACTGTTGGCCCTGATAGAATTTTACCACTAGAAAACTGGTAGAATAGAATTAAGAAGCTTATGACAAGAGATATAACTGTTATCCAAAAGTATGGAGCATATGTTCCAAAAACTATAATGTGAGCTATTTCTCTGTCTTTTTTAGGTGCAGCATAATTTGATGTTAGTTCTTCAACAATCATAAGATATATGTATGTTATAGTCAAGAACATGAGAATGTTCCCAAGAGTTCTTATTGCCTCGGATGGTATTGAATCTTTATATATCTTGTTTAAGATGTATGCAAAAATAATGATTAGACCTATTCCAGATATACCAGCCATTATCACAAAGGAGGGAGCTTGGAGGGCGGAAAACCATCCTGGTCTTCCCGAATGCAATCCGAATATAAAACCAAGTGTAGAGCTGGCTATTACGAGCATAGGAAGGATAAAGATAGCGAACCAAAAGCTCGCTTTTGAGTGTCTCTCGAAATCTTCAGGAGTTCCTTTAAATCCCGACGCCCAAATTTTATAGATTATTTTCATTATTCCTTTTGTTTTCCTTGAAAGTTCATAAGCATCAGATCTTGTTGAAAGGAAGAAATAAATTAAGCTTGCAAAAAGATATCCTGAGATTGCCATACTGAATGTTCCGAACATTGGTGATGCAATTCTAGCGTATCTTGGTAGGTTTATCAGAGCAGAGATTACTCTTCCTTGATCTGATAGAACACACATTACAGCAAGTATCGGAGATATGATGCTTATAAATTCCGCTATGCGAGTGATTGGTTTTAGTTCAGATATACCAAAGATTCTTACTGCAACGGAAGTAGAAAGTCCTCCAAAGCTTATTCCTGCGAAAAATATAATAAAGACTACATACAAACCCCACGCAACTCCTCCAGCTCCGGGGGTCCTAAGACCAGTTACAATTTCTCCATACTTTAGCTGAAGATAATAACCAGATATTCCTATTGCTATTCCTAAAATTGAAAGCAAGACAAACAAAACCCAGAGCCAACTTATTTTCATCAGTCTAAAAAACTCAATAGGATCTTTTCTATCAGAAAGCATATTTATTCACCTCCCTCTGTTATGTATTTTCTTTTTTCTTTTGCAAGATAAATTACTTTTGGTTCTGTTCCTAGATTTTCTTCTATACGAAAGGCTCTTGGGCTTTTTGCCAGTTGAGATACTATGCTTTCTGGATTTGATATATCACCAAAGACAATTGCTCTTGTTGGGCAGGTTTCTGCACAAGCAGGAAGGTAGCGAACTTCTTCATCTTTTATTTCTCTATCTTCATCCTTTACTTTTTCTTTTAACTTTCTTAATCTGTGAGCACAAAAAGTGCATTTTTCAACTACTCCTTTTGGGCGTGTTGCTACGTCTGGATTGAACCACTGCTTATATGTCTCAGGCCAATGAGGTTTTGTCCATACAAAATATTTCCTTTCATATGGACATGCAACCTGACAGTATCTACAACCAATACACCTATCCCATATTTGCATTACTATTCCTTCTTCATTTATATATGTAGCTCCAACTGGGCAGACCTTTGTGCATGGTGGATTATCGCAGTGAAAGCATGGAAGAGGGAGAAATCCCTTTTCTGTTTCAAGAATTGTCATCCAGCTTATTTCCGCTCCAAACATTTTTTCATCATCTCCTGTAAATGGGACATTATTTTCAACTTTACAAGCAATAGCACAACCTCCACAACCTGTACAAAGATCAAGATCTATAACCATTGCCCATTTAGGTCTTTTTTTATCTCTATTTTGTTTTTTATTTTTATCTCTATTTTGTTTTTTATTTTCGTCTTTCCTTGTTAGGAATCCTAATGCTGAAGATATAAGAGAAGAACCAAATGCTAAGGCGACAAAACTACCGATGAATCCAATGATTTTTCGTTTATCTTTTCTATTATCTTTTGTACTATCTTCTATCATTTCATTTTTTGTTTTATCTTTAATCATATTATTTTGCTCCCCTGTGCTTTTTTATTTTCACCTTAGTTGCCCAATGCGAAAGGTTGTCTGTATCTCCAACAACCGGCAGAAGTATCTCGCGAGGATTTACACCTTTATCTTTTGCGAATCTTCCATATTCTTTGTGTCCCTTCCCAAGTTCAATTAAAGCACAATCTGATGGAATCCCTTCTCTAATGATAACAGCAACTTCAATTTCGCCGATTTGCGACTCTACTATTACCTTATCACCATCTTTTACATCAAGCTTTTCTGCCAACTCAGGGGATATCTCTAAAAATGACATATATGATTTATAAGATGGAATTTTTCTGAGCATCCCCCCAAGTTCTTGTAGGTATGGGATGTTTGCTCCAGAGCCTTCTGCGTATGTTATTGATTTGTACGGTAAAAGATATATATCTCCTTCACCTTCCCATTTTGGTTCCTCTAAAGCAAGTTTCTTTGGGAAAAGAAATTTGGGGGTTTTGACAGCAATGTCCTCTCCTTCAAACCATCCTTTCTCCTTTATTTCTTCTATATCGTAATCCTTAAGTCTTTCTTTGACTGCCTCTTCAAAATTTTCCCATGGAAAATCTAATCCGAGTTTTCTTGCTATTTTTATCAAAGAATCGCAGGCGTTTTGAGTGTTGTATAGAGGAGCAACTACGGGTTGCCTTATCCCAAAAGATGGATTTATCACAGATGAATGAGTTTGAGTATCTTCAAATCTTTCAAGGAAGGTGTGATCAGGAAGAATAAGATCTGCTAGAGCTGTTGATTCATCCATAAATGGACTGAAACTTATAACAAAAGAATTTTTTAATATTCTTTCCCACCTTAGACAAGCTGGTTCAGAATAGAGTGGATTCCAGTAATAAAGGATTATTAGATCTATATCGCTTTCTGGAATATTGTAAAATGGTATTTTCTCTCCCTTGGGAACCTCTGGATTATTTTCCCAGTCTTTAAATTTTGGGTGTTGCCTTATATATAGTCCCCCAGGTTGATTTATTCCGCCTACAAGGACAGATAAACATAATGCGGTGTATGCTATTTTAAAACCATTCGTTGTTGATGTTGATCTCTCATCGGTTACTATTACTGATGGACGTGAGAACCAGAGTTCTTTTGCAATTCTTACGATATCCCTATCTGGAACACCTGTTTCTTTTTCAACTATTTTTGGAGAATAGTTTGACACAATCTTTGAGAATTCATCAAATCCCTCAGATATATTCTTGATATCTTTATAATAGAGACCTTCCGAGATAAGAACATTGGCGATACCGAGCGCGAGTATATCATATTTGCCAGGCCTTATTTTAATCCATTCATCTGCTTGTTTAGATGTTAAAGATAAAAATGGTTCAACTTGAACAATTTTTGCTCTGATCGTTGGTATCCCATGCTTTATTTTGTATGAAGCTCGGGATAAGCGAAGACCATGACATGTTGATTCGAAAAGAGCAGCTCCTAGGCTTAGTATATAATTAGAATTTTCAAAGTCATACCCGGGTATATCTTCCACACCCGTTGCTTCTTTCATAGCCATTTTCAGAGCCTTTGTTGAGTATGATTTGTCATAGTAATCGTAAAAAAGAGGAGTTCCTATTGAGTATGCGAATCTCTCAAATAGGTCTCGGGAAAATCCGATTGGTCTCCCACATAATATTGCTATCCTTTTTGCCTTTGAAATCGCTTTTGCAGCTTCTTCAATGGCTTCATCCCAACCTATATCTTTGAATTCTCTCTTTGTTCTTGCAATCAGAGGATTTTTGATCCTGTCTGGATCATATAGGGTGAAAATTCCTGTCAGACCTTTGGGACCAAGTACTCCTCTGTTTGGTGTTGATATTGGGTTACCAGATATTTTAACGGCCCTTCCTTCAACAACTCTTACATCTATTCCACACCCAACATGGCATTGGCCGCAAGAAGTTTTGACTATTTTTTCTTCTCCAAGATAAAAATCTTCTCCCCCAGGTACAGGTGGTTTTGTGTAAGGAAGAGAAAACTGTTCATCATTTAGAATTCTGGAAACAGGAAATCCAGCAAGAGCTGATTCTATAATTCTTCTTTTTTTCGTATCTATGTTTTCAACTTTATTTTTTATCCTCCTCCAGAGCATAAGTATTCCTCCTTCTATCTGTGGCAAGTATAACAATCAACTTCTGCTTTCTCTTTCAAATGACATTGTATGCAATCATACATCCCAAGTTTTACATCTGGTTCAGAGACAGGTTCTTCAACTTTCGTATAATCTCTGTGGCAATTTTCGCATTTCATATTTGCCCAACTGACATGTGCTTTGTGAGAGAAATAAACATGCCCAGGCATTCTGTTTACTTTTACCCATGGTATTTGTTTATTGGCTTGATTATATTGTCTTACTTTTTCTTCCTCTTCTCTTGATTCTTCTTTCAATTCCTCTGGTGGTTCAGAGTGGCAGTCAATGCATATGTTTATAAGGGGAAGCGTGGCGTGAGCTGATTCCTTGACTTTTATATGACAATCAGAACACTCCATCTCTTCTGCCTCTATGTGGGCTTTGTGATTAAATTTTATTGGCTGGATTACCTTTTTTTGTTTGAAAGTTAGAGAAAGTGAAAGCAATGACAAGAGTGTCACAATAGCAACGATAATTTTTGAACTCTTGTATCTTAAATAAATCATTTTGCTTTTTGCCTTAGCTCATCATACCATTTTTTAATCTCTGCTTCATCAATCTTCGTTTTCAGAGTTATGAGCCAATTGACTATTTGTTCCAAGTCTTCGTCGGTTCCTTTCCATTTTTCCTTGTGTTTCTTACCTTCTTCATTAGCTATTTCTTTCTTCTGGTATTTCTTAAGCCATTCCGCATCTCGTTTGATTCCAACATCAGAAAGGTCCTTTATCTCCTTTTTTTCTTTCAGTGATGACGGAAGTGGTTCTATACCTTCTGATTTTACAGAATGACATTTGTTACATTTGTTCTCGATAAAGAGTTTTTTGCCGTCAGCAGATGCGCCTTTAATGGATACAAGAATAAAAACAAAAAATGTAAAACATATTGAAAAAGTTCTTGCCATGTTTTTTGACCTCCTTTACTATTTATGAATATAATATTTTTATTGCAAATATTGAAAAAACTATTCCATGTTTCCCTTTCTACCTTATTTGTTAATTTTCACGGATTTGTGTCTCATGTGTGAGATTCTGGTCTCAATTATGATACAAACCATTGAATTTATTGTCTTTGATCAGAAACAGGATGTTTATGATTGTGTTGATTAAATATTATTACATATTATACAAAAAATAAAATTGATAAATCCGATTTTCAACTATCAAGAATTCACTTTAGGGGTTTTGGTGAATTGATAATTCATACATAAATCCAAATTCCAGCATATTCCGTTGATACAGAAAAAATGAAAAATTAGGGCAAAACCTTATAAAAATGAAATCATGGAAATGACTCCATCAGATGTGATATCCGAACTCATAAGAGAATCTTTCTTTTTCCTGATATTCTTATTGTTTTTCTTCTCAATTTCTTTATCATACCTCGTTCTTTTAGAAGGTGGATTTAGATTTAGATTGCTTTCTTCTCTCTCCTATGCGTTGCTTCAGATATATATTTCAAATCTTATCCTTTCTGCCTTGTCAATCAAAAAGATGATTCCATTTGTTGTTATTAACATGATTGTAGCATTAGCATTAGTGATTTACAAAAAGAGGTTGATTCATTTATCTTTGTTATCTCATAAATCAATATATGTGAAGATTATCTTCGTTTCAGTGGCTATAATTCTTGCTTATGTTTTTATGATTTCGTTTTTCTTCCCTTCGGCTGGAACAGATGATATAGGTTATAGATTGCCAGTGGTTTTTGAAAACATAAGAACAGGAAGCTTGTTTAAAATGAACCAAGAATGTGATCCGCGCATGGCATTTCCACAAACACCTTACTCAATATTTGAAGCATATATACTTATCTCTGGAAGTGATAGATTCATTGAATTTTCAAATTTAGTTTTTCTTATCATATCTATTGTTGCGGTTTATTCTATTTCAAGAACTTTAGGGGGAGATAAAAACCTGTCACTTATAGCATCTATGTTTGTTCCCATAACGCCAGTCTTTATAGGGCAGTTGAGATCAAATTATGTTGACCTTGCATTTGCATCTCTTTTAGTTGCATCTTTTGCATTTCAGCTCGAAATTGTAAAGAACAAAAGAAGAGATTTCTGTATCCCAATGTCTGTTTATATGGGACTTCTTCTCGGAACAAAATATACTGCTTTGATCTTCTTACCCGGTTTTGAATTCTCTCTCATTTTATCACATAGAATTGCTCTTGGGAACTTGATAGCTATATCTATAGCACTTCCTCATTATCTTATCAACTTTGTTAATCTAGGATTCCCGATATATCCTGTACCATTTTCTGAACTGGGTAAGAGAATTTACCCTCAAGGAGAGAACATTCTGAATATGTATGTTTTCTTTCAAAGATATGTGCGTAAATTTGTTGCATTTTTAAAATATGATAATTTAGAACTCAGTTATCACAAAGGATTTGGCATAATCTTTTGGTGTATAAGTCTTCCAGCTTTCATTATTTTTTGTTTGAGAAGAATAAAAGAAAAGAGAATATTTTTATTCTTTATTTTTAATGTTTTTGCTCCACTTATATATCTCCTTTGGTCTGTTATCCCTACGATACATGTTCAGGCAAGATTTCTCATGTGGTTTGTTATACTGACATATCCTTTTATCTCATTTTTAAAATTGAGATATCCAATCATCTTAACTTTTTTTTTAGCTCAGTTCGTTACAAATTTCCTAAAAATGAGGAATCAGGATCAACCTCTTATCCATCCTTCTCCAATATTTGAAACTATCAAAGAATTTCCCGGGTGTATCATGTATGATGCTTTCTTCCTAAGATATAGTGTCTGGTTTAAGCATATGTGGAAATTATCCACTATCTTGCAAATTATTTCGGAAAGTTCTGATGAGCAGCTGAATATAAAATGTGCTTATTTATCTCAGGATGAACTTACCGAGGGTTCCTGTCCATTTTTGTTCTATGGTCCCATAAGGAGGGGAAAAATAAATAATTTTTCCTCATGCACTAACTCTGTAGTTAAACCAAACATAATTGTAGTTATAGGGAAATATAACAACCACATTGAAAATTTTGTTCTTGTATTAGATGAGACAGTTGAGGACCCATATGGTAAGGTTGAAATTCGAAAGCTATTTGTGCGGAGCGATCTGTATGAAAAGGTAAAGGTTTCTTTGGATAATAAGAGAGATTGTTTTTTTTAGTGATTTTTTTAGTTTTCTTCTGCTATAGGAGAAAATAGAATGAACTATCTTGAGTGAGTTCAGCATGAGGTTATGTTTTTTATGTGCTTTGTTGCAAACACATTTCAGGCACAATATAGTAAAAATCCTTTTTCTTTCATAAGAACAAAAAATTTATTCCATACCACTAAATGAATATTGTATGCAAGAGCCATTTTCTTCTTTGTTTCTTCTTTTCTCCCAACATTATCACTGAATTTGCTATCTTGTACATCTAGGATACGAAAATTTAAAGAGTGAAAGTATGGGGAGGAGTGAGAGAAAAGGGGGAAAATTTAAAAATTTTGATGATTGCGACTAAGCAGTTTTTATGTATCATTAGTGAGATTTGGTCTCAATTTTGATACTAACAGTGATCAGGTGATTTGATATTTCCTGGAAGTGTCTTGCAAATGCTATGTGTTGGGATTCTTTATAATCACCTTTTTGTGTTTATTTTATTGGCACGCTTTTTGCTATTACGATTATAGGAAAAACAGCAATGATGAGGGGAGGTAAAGGAATGGAGAAAAGAAATTCGGTTGATTTAGTAAAAAGGGATGTTTTAAAGAAGGCTGGTATTGTATCAGGGATTTTGACTCTTGAAACCCTTGTAAGATGTGAGACGAAGAAACCTGTGGAGCAAAAGGAAGAAATAAAGTATCCAGGGGAAAAGGTGGGCTCTCGGATAACATATCATGATAAATATCCTATTGAATATTCAGAAGAATTTATACCTTCTACATGCTGGATAGGGAAACAGGACTGCTCACTTGTATATAGAGTTTTGACTCAAAAAATCAATGGGCATCATGAGATTAAAAGACCCGTGAGCGTGGTTGGTCTTTACAATGAAGCTGAAAATATTTATAATCCGCGAAACAAATGGGGACTTTGTCCAAAAGGAGTGGGTGCAAATATTTCTGCCATCTATGACTACAATAGGGTAAAGTATCCGCTTATGAGAATAAACCGTAAAGGGGAGAAAGGAAAATTTGTGAGAATTTCATGGGATGAGGCTAAAAAGATAATATCTGAAAAACTACTTGAGGTAAAGAGCAAAGGGCAATATGTTCTTTGGCAAAAGGGTAGGTCAAAATCGGCGGAGCTCTACGATAACGCTTTTGTAAATTCCTTGAAAGGAAACGGTTGGAATGTCTATAAGATAGGACATGGTTCTCATTGCTCTGATTCTGGGTATCGTGCATGTGAGCTAACAGTTGGAGAACATGCTGTTTTAAACCCTGATTACAAATACACTGAGTATGTGATTGATGTTGGAACTGGATCATTTACAAAATCTGGAGGAAATAAATTGTGCTTTATATACTGGCCCCAGGTGTATCAAGAAGCGAGAGAATCTGGAAGACTTAAAAAAGTTGTTGGACTTAACCCATCAAGGTATGCTTCTGGTTATAAGATTGATGAATGGATACCTATAAAACCGGGAACAGACCTTGCATTCTTTTTGGGAGTTGCTCACTACCTTCTCTCTTATGATTTGATAGATAAGAGCTATCTCAAAAAATACACTAATGCACCATTTCTTGTTATACAGAAAAAAGGAGACAAGGAGGGATACTTCATTAGGAATAAAGACGGAAAGGAACTTGTTTGGGACAAAGCTCAGGGAAAATTTGTGCCTTACGATATTGCTCAGGATCCAGAACTGTTTTTTGAAGGTGACCTTGATCCTGCAACTTTAGATTCAAGTCTCTTGCCTTTGAAGGTTAGAAAACAGGTTGGTAGTTCAAACGCGGATTATAAAGTAGGTCTTGTAGATTTTAATGAAACTGTAAAGGTTAAATCTGTTCTGAAGATTTTTAAAGACACACTTATAGATAACGGGTGGACACCTGAGTGGGCAGATAAAGTCTGCGATATTCCATCTCTTACAACAGCGAGAATTGCAAGGGAACTTTATAAATACTCAGGAATAGCTGAAGATAGAAAGATACAAATAGATGGAATAGAGTATCCTTTAAGACCTGTTTCTTTCCAACTTTATCACTTGTCTCAAGTCGAGCTAGGTTTTCAGCTTACAAGAGCAATTCTTATAGTTTCTTTACTACTTGGTGCTTATGGTGTTCCCGGAGGTACGATGGTTGATTTTGCACCAGGGAAGTTTCACAATAATTTCAAAAGTTTGGATGAGGGAGTCGTTAAGGATCCACCTTATGACTATACATTATCGAGTTCTAAATTTTTCCCAATAACTACACCAAATCCATCATTTTTGAGTAGGGTACTTGTAGCTCCTGAAAAATATCAAGTTGATCCTAAAAAGCTTCCGAAGTTTGCATTTGTTCATATGAATAATGTTGCGGTTTCATATGTTGATATACCCCAGATTATTCGTGGTTGGCAGAATATTGATTTTGTTGTTGTTCTTTCACCGTGGATAGATGAAACTGCTTCTTTGTTTGCAGATATAGTTTTGCCCATAGCAACAGCTGATAAATACGAAGGTCCCATTTCAGGGAAAACACCTTATGAAACTGCTGATACTTTAAGAATACCACCTATTCAATCGCTTTGGGAGTCGAAAAGTGAGATCTCAGCTTATATGGAAATCTGTGAAGCTTTGGGAATTCTTTATGGTGATAAGGGTTACATTGCTAACATAAATAAGGAACTCAATCTGGGAGCGAATTCTCTTGATGTCAATAAGAAACCAAGGGATGAAGAAATTTTTGATTCTTGGGCTAAATCAAAAGGTAAGGATCTGAACTACTTTAGAGAGAAGGGTTTAACCCCGGTCTCTCAAATAAGTTCTCAAAAGACATACTCAATAAATTTATGGAAGACAGACCGTATGAGGATTTATGCTGAGGCTCTGAAAAGATATCAAGATGAGATGAAAAAGCGCGGCGTTGATAAAATATATTGGCAAGATTATACTCCTCTGCCGATGTGGAGAAATCCAACGATGGAAGCTTCTGTAGGATATAATTTCTATCTTATATCGATCAAGAAGATTGAAGGCAAGCAGTCAAGAACAGCTTTTATTCCTGTTCTATCTGAGATTATTGGGGAACAGAAAGTAATTATAAATGAGGATACGGCGAGATCTATGGGGATACAGAATGACGATTGGGTTTATGTTGAATCTCACAATGCTTTAACTGGTGAGACAAGGAGAATAAAGGTCAAAGTTGAAACTTCAAGGACAATAAGACCTGACACTGTAGCTATGTTTCATCACTTTGGAATGTGGGCTGATCCAAGATCTCGTGAGAAGGGACCGACTCCTAATGAGCTGTACTTTGGGCAGGAAGGTTATATCCAATGCACGCAGGATGCTTCATTTCATGTAAAGGTAAAAATTTATAAAGCTTAAGGGAGGTAAGAAGGTATGGCAACATACGGAATGGTAATAGACCTAACAAGGTGTGTTGGTTGTAGAGCATGTATGGTGGCATGTAAAATTGAAAACGGAACCCCTGCGGATATATTCTTCATGTATGTTTTCAGGTTCGAAGAAGGAAATTATCCGAATTCAAACATAAGGTTTTTACCAAGACCTTGTATGCATTGCTATAATCCCCCTTGTGTAAAAGCTTGTCCGTTTGACGCTAGAATAGTCTGGAAGGGTGGAACTGTTCAAACAGATTATGATAACTGCAAAGGTGCGAGACTCTGTGAAAAAGCTTGTCCATATGGTGTTAACTTTTTTAATGTTGAGGAACCTTTTGAAAATTTATATATTGATTGGACTAAAGAGGAGCTCAAAGATATAGGAAATATTTTCGGATGGTGGAACCCAGATACTGCAAAGGTTTCAAGATGGGATGAAGATCCAAATAAGAAAGAAAGAAGGCTTGCAGGTGGAGGACATATCAAAAATACGGTTTCAAAATGTACATTCTGTATACACAGGATAGAAGCTGGGAAATCAAAAACTGCTTGTCAGGAGGTTTGTCCTGTAAGAGCCATATATTTTGGAGACCTTGATGACCCAAATTCTGAAGTATCTAAAGTTCTTGAAGGAAAGGTCGAGAGAAAGAAGGTAAAGATTGAAGATAAGGAAGTTCAAGTTATTGTCCCAAGGGAAGGTTCAGGCGTTTTTACTTTGAGACCCGATATAAACTCAGATCCTCTTTCTGCAACATATCCAAAGGTCTTTTTCTTGGGCGATCCTCCAGGTGAAGATGCAGTTCCTATAGATTTGGTTCCAGTAAAACCTAAAACTCAGTTGGAAGGTGATGAGAAATATGGAAACCTTGATATACCATTCGGAGCACCTCTGATGAGAAAAAAGGAATTACAGAAAAATGGACAAGCATCAAAGAATATCAAAGAACATAAGTTTGTCAGAATTCTTAAGGAGAGAATGAAAATGAAGGTTGCAAGTAAGCATGGCAATCAATATAAGTCCTGACAGTGTGATGGAGAAGAATCAAAGGATACTAACTTATAAGTTTCTTTCCCTTGCTTTCCTTTATCCAACCGAAGAGAGAAAAGGGAAAATTAAAAATATGGTTGGATTCATAAAGAATAGGACTAATTTGATGGAGAATTTTTTGAAAGAATATGAGAAAATACAGGATTTGCAATCAACTTATATTTCCTTATTTGATTCTGAGTGTGGCGGAATTATTCCTCCATATGAGGGAGCTTATTTTGATTTGTTTTTGAGACCATATGTTGTCATTAGTGTAGAAAGGGAATATATTAAAGATGGCCTAATTTGTTCCTCGGAATTTCTGCCAGATCATATTTCGTGTGAATTTGAGTTTATGTCTCTTCTGCTATTAGATGGTAAATATGATAGAGCAAAAGAATTCTTTGTCAAGCATATTGGAAATTGGGTTCCTTTATTTGTAAGGAAACTTAAGGATTCTACCGATTCTATATATGCAGGAATCGGAGATTTTACCGATAGATTTATCAGATCTGAAAGAAAAATGTTTTATACGGAGAGGAGGGATTTTCAATGAACTTGTTAAAATACACTCCGATATTTTTTGGTTTTGTGGTAGTTTTATTTTTTTCTCAGTTAGGACATGGACTTTCTACACCTGCTTATCTGAAGTTGGATCGTGCCCCAGATGCTGGTCAGGAGGAAGGTCCCGCAACATTTCCTCACCTGATACATCAGAGAATGTTTATGTGCTATAGCTGTCATCCTTCAATATTTTCTTATGGTAGGGATCTTTATACACATAAGGATTTTGATGAGGGAAGATTCTGTGCAGAATGTCATAACGGAAAAATTTCATGGCATATAGATGATGCAGATTGTCAAGTATGTCATTACGAAGGAGGTGAAACCAATGAAGAGGAATAATGTAGTTTCACTTTTTTTTGCGTTCATCTCTCTTTTCATCATTAAAACAGAATCTTTTGCCGATCTTGAATTTGGAAATATCAAGATAAACGGAAAGTTTGATCTTGCCTTTGAATCAAAAGAATTTAATACAAATCCACTTCAAGGAAAACCTTCTTTAATGAACTATCATCATTTTGTCTTTCTGACATGGAGAAAAAAAGATAGTAAGTTTTTCTTTACTTCCGAAGTAGTTGAAAGATATTTTTATGAGTTTGGGGCAAAAATAGATCCTATTTCACTAAAATTTGGTAAAATTCTCGTTCCTTTTGGTCCTGATCCTCTCTTTCACAAAAGCTATGGGGGCCTTGTTGGTTTTGATCAAAAGTTTCTCCCGGTTGTGTGGTCAGAACATGGGATAGATGTATCTTATACTTATAAAGGAAAAGATTTCGGTTTGATAAATGAAATTTACATTGTAAATGCACCTCGGGGAGATCAAAGCAAAGTTTTTCTCCCAAATGCTCCTTCATCTTTAGATAAGTTTGCTGTTGGTGATAGAATTACAATAGGTGTATCTAAAATCATGATTTTTCTCTCTGGATATTTCAATCAATACAGAAGCAAATACAATTATATCATGGGTGCAGCTGATGTATCTTTGCCATACGGATTTTTTGGGACTGGGATACTTGAAAGATTTTCTCTATCTGCTGGAGTCCTTCGTGCTAATGTTGAGGGAGATCCTAACAAGGTCGGTAAATATTTTCATTTTGCGGATTATCTGAGATTAGGTGTAATGCTTCCTATGAATCTTGAATTCAGATTCATCTCGGGGACAAAAACTATTCAAAACTATGAAGGTCTTGTTTATGATAAAAGTACCGCAGATGAAAACGATACAACATCTTTTAATTTTGCTCTGATCTACAGGCGTGAGGGGTTTTCTACTCAATTTCAATACATAATAAATATGGAGGGGCGCTATGAAAGGAAGGATGACTTATTTAGGGTTATGGTTGGTTATGAGTTTTAGTTTAGCGTGGCTTTCTTCTTGCGGACCTATTGAAAGAGGCGAGGAGAAAAAAGACCAGGTCCCGGAAGAGGTTAGTTATTCAAATGATGTATATCCTATCCTTAACAGTAAGTGCTCATCTTGCCACGGTCAGGGTGGTCCAGCTTCTTCTACAAGGTTCAAACTTACCGGAGACGCTAATCAAGATTACGAGGTTATAAAATCTTTGATTGATACACAAAATCCGGAAGAGAGTCAGCTTTTGCAGAAGGGTGGAGGGAAGATAGCTCACGGTGGTGGCGCTGCGCTTAGTAGTGATGAATACAATACTGTGAAAGCATGGATACAAAAAGGAGCGCAAAAAAACTGATTATTTGCTGCTTTCATAGTT
>CAZRNR010000009.1:0-20138 GCA_964601505.1 uncultured bacterium
ATCCCTTGAAGTTTTGTGATATATAACTTTCCCAAGGAGGTGAAGTAATGTCAAGTTATACAACAATGCTTTGTTGCCTCAATCAAAACAAAAAATGCTTATTAGTGAGTTAGGATATGAAAAGTAAAATACATAAATCATATACTATGATTGCAACAGAGCAATCTCATTAATTATTCAGCAGGAATAGGAATGATTTTGAGATTTATCGGATCAGCTTTCAGATAGACTTTCACATTATTTAGAACCTCTACTTTTTTAGGATTTTTCCCTTTTAGAAAGGAAAGTATTTCCTCTATCCAGTATATGGATTCTTTATTTTTTTCCACAATCAGTGCATCAATTTGTTTATTTGATAATTCTCTCATAGTATATATTGCGAGTATATATTTATATCTCAAATCTTCTGCAGATTCAGCTTTACTTATAGATAATTCAAGTTTTTCCTTGATTTTTTGTAATTCCTGAATTGAGAACATTTTTTGTCCATCAAGATATCTTGATAGCTGTATTATGTTTATAAAATCCCAACCTCTTCGCAGTGGAGATGTTCCCCATGCGTAAAAATCGTATCCCAGAGATTCAGCTCCAGATGGTTCGGTAGTTGTTTCTATGTATCTTGAAGCCCTTATATTCCTCCAGATTATGTAATGTCTTGGTAGTGGTATATTTTCTGACTCAACATTAAACCTATGGATTTCTGATTTAGCATTGGGGTCTATCTTGGATCTTCTGAAGAAAACAGGGATAGATTTTTTAGCGCAAAACCAACCAATTGCGTAGGAGCATAGCATAGATATTTCCGCAACTGCTATCCTCATATCATTAACTTTCCATTTTTCTGTTGTGAGTCTGCCTTTGTCATCTACCAATATAAGGAAATCATCTGATATAAGATTTACACCTCCCATCTTTTTTACTCTTGTGTTGTGTATTTCAATTCCTATCTTCTTTATCTTTTGTATATCTTCTACATCATCTGAAAACTCATAGTTTTTTCTTACAAAGATTTCTGATTTGAATATATCTACATCCTTTATTTCAATCTTTTCTCCAAGATAAAATTTTATCTTAAATGTTATAGAAGGTTTATGAATTCCAGAGTCAAGAGAGAGCTCTTTTATAGCTTTTTTGGGTAGCATATCTATTTTCCCTTCGGGAAAGTAAATAGTTTTTCCTCGCCTTATGACTTCGCTAATTATTTCTTCCCTATCAAGTAAGCTTACATCTGCGATATGAACGAGTATTTCTGTCATATCAGACGGTTCGGATACTGCATCATCTCTTATTTCAGTCCCTTCTACATCTATTGAATATGTCGGAACCTCTATTATTTCCCTTCCTTCTTTACTGTATGCGATATTAACATCTATATCTTGTTCTTCTATAGGTATATTGAACTTTTCTAAAAAAAAATTCTCGTATGGGTTCATTATTTTGAAGAACACAAGAAGTTTGAAAATTTCCGATCTTTTAAGTTCTATTATTCCCGAGAAAGATTCTTTTACTATTTCATCTTCTTTCTCTATTATGAAGAATTTTTTGAGTCTTTGCAATAGGCTTTCCGCAAATTCTGGGATTTCGCCCTCAAAGGTAGGGTAGTTTTCTGAAAAGAAAATTTTTATATCCATGTTTTTTAGAACTTTTATTTTTTCCATAACAGTAGATATCCATTCTTTGAATTTCTTTACTTTCTCCTTTCTTTCTATCTCTCCTTCAATTTTCTTCTGCAGATTTTCTACATCTTTTGAATCTCTTAATGACCATAAATCATCTCTTATGTTCTTAAAATATATATTTTCTTTTGAATAGAGCTTTAATATGAGAGCTATTTTCTCCTCAAATTTAAAGTTAGGGTTGTGTATTGATATTATCTCATCTTCTGTGATTTGTCGTAAATCGGGTATACTTGATGAGACCTCCCAGAGGGTTTGAAGGTCTATTTCTTTTTTGAATTCAATTATTTTCTGTAGGTCGGATGGTGGGAAAATTCTGAATACTTGTATTTCTGATATAGTCTTTTCTGTTCCTTCTGGAGTAATTATAGTAAAATATTTATTTTCTTTCTTTTTTATCCTTCCTATTTTACTTTCCCCCTTTTCAAAAAAGAGAACTGTTTTACCTTCGTTCATGGTTTGGAGGAACAATTAAAAATATCTTTAAAAATATCAAAGATAAGATAAAGATAACAAGAATAAAATTGTTTATGCATGTTTCAATCTTAATTTTTAGTTTACTTGCATTTAACCTACAGAAGGATTGGTATAAAATTGAAACAAATCATTTTGTGGTGTATTATCACGCGGAGATAAGAGATTTTGCAGAAAGAGCTGTTGTTTTTTTAGAAGAGAAGGCTTATCCACATATTTCTGAATTGCTGAAGATCAAACCTCGTCAGAAAATAAAGATTGTTTTCGGGGATTTTGATGATATAGGAAATGGTCTTGCACTTGAGATATTTAATCAGGTTATTATATTCACTGCAGACATATATTTTATACCTTTTCGAGGGAGGCATCCATGGCTTGAAGATGTTATAGTGCACGAACTGACTCATATATTTGCTCTGAAAAAAGTAAAGAAAATGCCAGATGCTGTTCCTTCCGTATCGATATCGGGAGGTTTGTTCTGCGCTGTTGGACAGAAAATATGTGGAGTTGGAAATATTCAGAATAAAATAACTATTATTGGAGGTTTTGGTATTTCATACATACCTTATTCCGAACCCGCTTATTTTACAGAAGGGATTGCTCAACTCGTTACAGCTGAATTAGGATATGATTCTTTAGATAGCTACAGAGACATGATTATAAGAACTCTTCTTTATCACAATAAGATCTATCCACTTGAAAAGCTTGGTAATTTTGAGGGGAAAAGCGGTTTTGAGGGGGAAATAGTATATAACCACGGATTCTCTTTTCTCACTTTTATAAAGGAAAACTACGGCTGGGAAACAATCCTGAAGGTCATGGATTATTCATCTAAATTCTTCAAATATTCTTACCAGAAAGCTTTTGAACATGCAATAGGAAAAAATTTTGAAGACATAGAAAAGGAATGGAAAATTTGGCTTCAAGAGAGATATAAAGATGATATATCTATATATGATAAGAAAAAAAGAGTAGGAGAGAAAATAAAACTGGAGGTAGATAGAGTCGGTCTTTATAAACCAAACATATACTTCGTGTATCAGCCAAGACCTTACAAGGGTGGAATACTACTTATTCAGGATAGAAATCTTGTTTTTTATAAAGATGGAAAGAAGCAGGTATTGGCTGGGGGTGTGCAAAGCTATTCAGTTCAGGGAACACAAATAGCATTATCTTACCCAAAACCAACAAAGAAGTTTGCTTTTCTTGGATCTTTACCAGAGTTATATCTGAATTTAGCAGTCGGTTATATTGTGGAGGATGGGAAGAAGTTTGTTATAAAGGATAGAAAAGATATTGCTAAAAGAGCATCATATCCTTCAATTTCTCCTGATGGCAAGAAGATAATCTATGTCAAAACGGAATCAGATTCAAGAAATCTTTTTATGTATGATCTTGATGAAAAGACGGAGAAAAAGATAACAGATTTCAAAGATGGAAAGCAGTTTATGTTTCCCAACTTTTCTCCGGATGGAAAGAGTATAGTTGCAGCATATTTTGATGGAAAACAACAAGATATTGTTTTGATAGATTTAAACTTTCAAACCCCCATAAGTTCTGAGGAAAATTTGAAGTTTATAACCTATGATGAGGCAGAGGATAGAGATCCTGTTTTCATAGATGATGATAGTATTTCTTTTGCATCAGACCGAGAGCGTGGAGTTTTCAATATTTATGTGGCGGAAATCGGATCTCGGGGAGGGTTTTGGAAATTGACAGAAGAGATTTCCGGAACTCTTTTCCCATATCCTATATCAGAGGAATCTTTTGTTTATGTCTCATTTGAGCCAGAAGGATTTAGACCAAAAGTTATTCAAGTTCAGAAGGATACCTGGGAGGAGGTTGTCGGAGAAGTTCTAAAAGCGAATTATGATTCCTCAGAAAATCATGTTTCAAGATCGCAAAGTAGTTATTCTTTTGAGAAAGCTCCATCTATAGATCTGTCAAATCCACTTTTTGTTCCGTCTGTTGGACTTACTTTAACTCCGCTTCTGACATCGTCTTCTACTGATTTTTTCATACCATTGGACATCTTTGGTTTTTCTTTAGAATCTTTTTCGTTTGATGTTCTTGGTAGAATGCAGTTAGGTTTGAGGGGATTTTTAGGTATGAGGGGGTCATTGAGTTTTATTGGTCAGATTGATTCATTTCATTTTGAAAGTTTTATCCCATCGTTCTTAGTCGGTTTTTCAAGATATAGAGCAACTCCTATTACAGATCTTGAAGGATTAAGTCTTTCATCTGAGGGTTGGACAATATTGAGTATTTTTGGAGCCTTGCCCATAAGATTTCCTCTAATATATGGAGGAAAAGGAATTTCTCTTATTCTGCTTGTTTCACCGTTTGTAGAATACTACAAACAGGAGGTCAAAACAGGAGGACTAACATATTTACCGTTTGGACAATCTTATTCTTCTACTTCCGTAAGAGGGATAGCAGGAATTGGATTATTATATCCTTTGAAGTTTCCCGTTGGTCAAATTTCTTTTATATTTGAAACTCTGGGGTCGGTTTTCAGGACACATACTGATCTAATAGTTGAACAGTTTGGAGAGATATTAATACGGCAACCTGAAAGCTATGAGACAGGTAATGTTCAAGTTTCGGTTGGAGCTAACTATTCTTTACCTGTTGGATTTGAAAAAAATTTCTCTATTCTTGTATTAGGTAGAGGAGGATACACATTTAGAAATGTAAGTTCAATAGATGAATTTGTGAGTTCTTACCCTGGATATCTTCAGGTTTTCTTTGGAGATGCATCGTTGGAGGGAAATTTTGGAACTATTTTAGACCTTTGGTCAGGATATCTTAACATAACAGATACATCTGCTCTTCATAGAATATCCATTGGAGGACTTTATAGCTTATTTTCGTTTATAAGACAAAAAGAAGATTTGAATAGATCTGTTAATCTTAGTAGCTTTTTTAAGACCAAGTATTTTAGTAGCTTATCTTTTGCTCTTCTTACATCTGCATCCATATTTTATAGATATGGAATTACTTTTCAATTCGTAGTTTCTCGCGGTTTTCAAGATCCACTGAAAGCTCCATTTAGAATATATTTTGGTATAGGATTAGGTATTTGAAAATCAGTGCAGATTCAAGATTTTTACTTTCTTTGCTTTGAGAGCTTTTTGATATAATCCCCAGCTTACAAATAGATCTAAAATAGCAATGCCCGTTGAATCAAATATTATTCTATTCCCTCCCGTGATTTTCTTTCTTCCAGCGACTATTTCACCAAGTTCGGCGAAAATTTTATCTTCGGTGAATATACCATTTTTCAGTGGGACATTTATCTCACCTCCGTATATAGCTTGTTCCCTGTTATCAACTATGACTAATGATGAAAGGAGAATTTCTGGGGCTAGTTCTTGTTTTCCCGGACCATCTGCTCCTATTGCATTTATAAGTTTTACATTTTTCACATGTTCTTCTCTGATGATAGGGATTTTTGATGGAGTTGCGGTTATGAGTATATCGCATTCAGAGAATTCTTCTAATGATTTTGCAACCTTGAAATTGACTTTGATTCTTCTGAGAAATTCTGAGAATCTTTCTATAGCTTTAGCAGATATATCGTAGATGATAAGCTCTTTTACTTTAAGAATTTGGGAGACAAACAAGATTTGCGTTCTTGCTTGTGTTCCACATCCAACTATACCCACTCTCGCAGATTTTTCATTGTAAAGGTATTTTGTGGCTACTGCTACAGAAGCTCCAGTTCTCATAGCGGTAAGATATGTTGCATCCATAATGCACAAAAGAGCACCAGTTTTTGAATCTACAAGAGTGTAAAATCCAACAACTGTTGGAATTTTTCTTTTCAGGTTATCAAGATGAACACTTATTGTTTTTATCCCACTTATTACATAACTATCTATTTCAGCAACTGCCGGCATTACTCTCATATCTCCGTCTTGATAGAAAAAATAGAGCTTTTCTGGCATTTGTACTTTCTCTCTTTTAGAACCAAGCCACAGATATGCTTTTTCTACCCATTTTAGGGAAAGTTCAGGTGTAAGTAATTTCTGGGAAATTTCATACGGTATGTAAAAGCTTTTCAATGAAAGCTTCGGAAATTCTTTTTTCAATGCTTCCATAATTTATATGGAATTTTGGATGTATGATATAATTGCTTATTTTTCGGAAAGTTTTTCACCAAGATTAAGAATCAAGATAAGGAATAAATGTGCGAGCAAGAGGAGGACAATTTAAAAATTTCGGAACATTAATTTTTATATCAAAAACTAGGATATAGTGAAAAAGTTCGAGTTTTAGAAATGCAAATTTGTATAGTTATTCACCGGAGTTCTCGGAGAATTTAATAAGATTTTACCACGGTTTTATATCGCGTCTTCGTCTATTTCTCCTGTTCTTATTCTTATAACTCTTTCAATAGGATATATAAATATTTTCCCATCCCCGACTTTTCCAGTTTTTGCTGAGTCCATTATTGCCTTGACAACTTTTTCAACTATGTTATCTGGAACTACAACTTCTATCTTTATTTTCGGTAGAAAATCCACTACATATTCTGCACCTCTATATAGCTCTGTATGTCCTCTTTGCCTTCCAAATCCCCTTACCTCGCTTACAGTCATCCCGTTTACTCCGGCTGATATAAGTGCGTCTTTTACTTCATCAAGTTTAAATGGTTTTATTATTGCTTCTATTTTTTTCATGATTATTAGTCCCTCCTTTTTATATTTTTATTCTGCATTGCTTAAATTTATTTATTATTCATTTAAATTCTTCAGTTAAAAGCTTTTTCTCCGTGTTCTGATTCGTTAAGCCCCATTATTTCATTTTCTTCCTTCACTTTTAAGCCTATGGTAGATTTAACAGCGAGTGCTATTATTAATGTTGTAACGAATGAATAGACTATAACTATAAGAGATGCGATTGTTTGTATGATTAGCTGCTTTGGATTACCATAGAGTAATCCTGTTCCTGCTTCATTTATTGAAGGATTAGCAAATACACCTGTGAGTATTGATCCTGCGATACCACTTATTCCATGTATTCCGAATACGTCAAGAGCGTCATCCCATGGTAGCTTTGATTTTATTACTACTACAAATATGTATGAGAAAATAGAACTTGCTGCACCTATAACTATAGATCCTATTACATCAACAAATCCGGATGCAGGTGTTATTCCAACGAGTCCTGCAACAAGTCCCGAAGCAGCTCCGACTGTTGTTGGTTTTCCCCTGTGTATTTGCTCTATAAACATCCATGTGAGAGCAGCAACAGAGGCAGCTGTGTTTGTTACGAGGACCGCTGATGAAGCAAGTCCAGATGATGCAAGAGCACTTCCACCGTTGAATCCGAACCATCCTATAAGAAGTAGTCCAGCCCCAGTTACAACAAGAGGTATGTTTGATGGTAAGACCCCTTGTTCTTTCCTTCTACCTAAAACTAATACCAAAGCAAGTGCAGATATACCTGCGTTTATGTGAACAACGGTACCGCCAGCAAAGTCAAGAGCTCCTATTTTCATAATAAATCCACCCCCCCATACCCAGTGAGCTACTGGACAATACACGAATGTCATCCATAGTATAGAAAATATAACCCATGCAGAAAACTTCATTCTTTCAACAACCGCACCACTTATGAGTGCCACAGTTATAGCTGCAAATGTGAGCTGAAAAGCTGAAAATATAAACTCTGGAATTGTTCCAGAAGCAGATTTTACATCCACTGAACTCATGAATATCTTTGATGGGAAACCTATTATCCCAGATAATGATTCATTGAAAGATAAACTATATCCATATATCACCCAAAGGACGCTAACAATAAAATAGGTTGATATGTTCATCATTATTGTATTGAGTATGCTTTTAGTTCTTGTAAGTCCACCATAAAACAGTGCCAAAGCGGGAATTGTCATCATACCTACCAGAGCTGTTGCCACAATAATCCATGCTGTATCTCCTTGGTTTATTTGACTTTCCATTTCTTTTCACCTCCTTTTATGTTTCAACAAAATCTATGCACAGAAAATACACCTTATCCCCTTTTTTTATTCTTTTTGTACCGGTCCTACATAAACTCCCAGTTGCAGATGATACATAGCTGTATGTTATAAAAACATCTGTTTTTAAATCAGAGCATACTTTAAAATACGGTTTATGAGATAAGCTATCTCCTTTTTTGGCTGGGGCCTTCATCTTTGTCCCAGGTCTTAATATCGTGTCTGTTATCATGAAACCATTTGAATCAAGGACATAAATAGCCTCTATATCTTGATACATTTGTATAGCATTTTTTAGACTTACTTCTAGGTTACCATTTAATTTTTGTGTAATCTCTTCAATTATACCATAGTAGTATTCTATCTTCTTATCCATGGCTGTAGCACCCCCATTCAAAATTTTTTATGTTTTAACCCTTCAGTGATTCACTATATTTGACTAGTTAATTACACATCAAAGTAGTTTATATACTCCCAAGGAGTAACTCTTGATAGGTATTCTTTTACTTCCTTTTCATATTTCCAAGATATGTATTCTTCTATAAACTTCTTGGGGAAGACACCTCCTTTGGTTAGGAAGTCATGATCTTTTTTGAGTTCCTCAAGGGCTTCTTGCAGGTTTTCTGGAGTTTTTGGAACCTTTGCGAGTATTTCTGGTGGGAGCTTGTATATATCTGTATCAAGCGGTTCGCCTGGATTTATCTTTTTCTCTACACCTTCAATCCCAGCCATGAGCATTGCAGCAAATGCGAGATAGGGATTACATGAGGGGTCTGGGAATCTTACCTCTATTCTTTTCGCTTTTGGTGATGCTGAATACATTGGTATCCTTATAGAAGCTGATCTGTTTCTTTGAGAGTATGCTAAGTTTATAGGTGCTTCAAATCCGGGAACAAGTCTTTTGTATGAATTCGTTGTTGGATTTGAGAATGCACAGATTGCTCTTGCATGCTTGAGAACACCTCCGATATAGTGCATTGCAAGTTCAGAAAGACCAGCATATTTTTCTCCAGCAAAAAGCGGTTTCCCGTTTCTCCATATTGATTGATGTGTATGCATGCCATTACCATTATCTCCAAATATTGGTTTTGGCATGAATGTTACAGTTTTTCCGTACTTTTTTGCTACATTTTTAAGAACATATTTGAGCAGTATAGCATTATCTGCCATTTCCGTAAGCGGTCTTGCTTTTATATCTATTTCTCCTTGACCAGCTGTTGCAACTTCATGGTGGTGAACCTCTACTTCAATTCCCATTTCCTCAAGTATCAAGCTTACTTCATTTCTTATGTCTGTTAGTGTGTCAAATGGTGGGGCAGGAAAATATCCTTCCTTATGCTTTATTTTATATCCTTTTGAATCCTTATCTTCCATCCTCCATGGAGCTTCTTCTGAATCAAACTCAAAGAAAGAATATCTTGCAGACTCACCAAATGAAACGGAGTCAAATATGAAAAATTCAAGCTCTGGACCAAAAAGTGTTGAATCTCCTATACCAGTTTCCTTTAAATACTCCTCCGCTTTTTGAGCTATGTATCTTGTATCTTTATAGTATGCTTCATGAGTGATAGGATCTTTCACATTTACCATAACAGATATTGTTTTCTCTTTGAAGAATGGATCTACAACTGCACTTTTTGGATCTATAAATAAAAGCATGTCAGATTCATGTATGCTTTGCCACATTCTTATTGATGATCCGTCAAAGCCTATTCCCTCTTCATCTATGACTTCAGGAGTTATTTTTTCGGCAGGAACTGTTAGATGCTGTAATCGTCCAAATGGATCAACGAATTTCAGATCTACAAACCTTGCTCCTTCTTTCTTTATCATTTCCATAAAGTCCTTCGTGTCTCTTGGTCTTTGTTTCAATGCCATTTTTCTTCACCTCCAGTCTCTTGTTAATTTTTCTTTACTCAGCTATGATATACTTTTTTCTGAAAATATTGTGCCAGCCTTCTGTCTCTATATGTATGCTTTTATCTTTTATGCAAGGTGTACAATTTTTACATAATCTTGCACAACAGTGTTAACATTTTCGTCTAGTGATGATATAATATGGACAAAAAATATTGGTGGAATTACAAAGATAATGCTTATCATAACTTCTCAATTATTCCTGAAGTTGTAGAACAAATAGAGTATTATGTAAATTGGGCATCTCAGAATTCAGGCAGACATCTAGACGGCGCATTCGATTGGAATATCCAACCAGTAGTTGTTGCACCGCCGCACAATCAAAAAAACTGGCAGGATGTTATCAATGCCTTCAGAAATTATAACCTAAAACAACTTTCATTACCTATTCTTTATTTTGAATTTGTGATTAGATGTGAAAAAGATATAATTTTTGAGCAAAAAGATTATTAAAAAATGAAACTGCTACCTATGAAACACAGCATAAAAGTTTCGTACCTAATCACCCAAACTCCGCCCTCGGCGGAACTTCTTTTATGCTGAAATCATTATATGAAAAACGTGAGTATCGAACCATTGTGGAATTTAAACGCGATGTCATTTCCAGCACAGAAGATAAGAGTGATAGTGAGTATTGAACCATTGAAATTAAACAAACAAATAATGAAGGAAGAGATTGACTCAACTTAAAGCTTTGTCTGATCTATATTTGAGATAAAATCCAGAACTGAACATATGTATATGGGAAAGAACTCAGCTTTTATTATTCTTCTTCCCAGATTGAAATCAGAAAATCCGTGCTTGCGTAAAAAGTCTATTTCTCTTTCAGAAAATCCTCCCTCTGGACCAACAAATATGGCTATCTTTTCTCTATCTTTTATATAATCTGGTTTGAAAGTGTATTTAGAATCTTCCCAGAAAACAATTCGCAGATCAACTTTATCTCTGTCTAAAACTTCTGGAACTTTTTTCATGTCGATTACATCATTTATTTCAGGGATAATTGTTCCAGATACTCTCGCATTTTCAGAAGATATTCTCATAAATCTTTCCTTTATCTTCTTTCTCTTGTGTTCTGGAATATCAAAATTCACTCTTTCTGTTATGACTGGTATTATCTTTTTAACACCTATCTGAGAGGTGAATTCAACAGCTATTTCATTACTCTGTCTTTTGAGCATGGATAAAATCAGGTATATATTTATTTTTGGTTCTATAGGTGTTTCTATCTTAATTATTTTTGCTTTAGCTTCATCTATAACTTCACCAAGTGCAAATTTACCATTTGCCAGAAGGATTTTAACAATTTCCCCGGGTCTAATCCTCAAAACTTTAGCATGTTTTGGATCAAGAAATGCTATACCTTCTTGTTCTTTTGTGCTCCTTATTTTTTTCATCTGAACGGGAAATTCATAAAATATAGTTTTATTTTTATCCATCTTCCATATAGTCCAAGTGGTTCGAACATTATAACAAATATTATCGCTATTCCAAATATCACCGGAACAAGTTCTTTAGCTCCAACGAAAATCTGTGGAACCGCTATAACAAATACCGATCCTAGAATTGAACCTAGCACAGAACCGATCCCTCCTATTATTATTGCGGAAAACATCTGGATTGATTCTGTTATGAAGAACATAGTTGGTTCAAGATATTTCATATATATCGCATAAAGTGCTCCAGCAACCCCAGTGTAGAATGAACTTATAAAAAAAGAAATAAGTTTGACTTTTACTATATCAATGCCAAGGGTCTGGGAAGCTACTTCGCTATCTCTTACAGCGGAAAAGCTCTTTCCTATTTTTGATTTAACGATTTTGTATCCCCATATGAAAAAGAGGTAAGAAAAAGCGACAATAATATAATATGTTTGTGTCTTATCTAACGAAACCGGAATTCTCATTCCCATCCTACCCCCAGATATAAAGGGAGCATTCTGTAGAACTTGGAAGACCGCCACAGAAAAACCGAGTGTAGCTATTGCAAGGTATGGACCTTTAAGTCTCAGTGACGGGAATCCCACTATTAATCCAAATAAAGAGGAGACCAGCCCCCCAAGGAATATAGATGGTATAAGCCCTAATGTCGGATATGCATGAGCGAAAGTGTATGCCCCAATGGCTAGAAAACCAGATTGTCCAAGAGAAATAAGACCCGTGTATCCTATAAGTATGTTTTGTCCAAGAACAGCAATTGAATATAATGCTATGTGTGTGATAGTACTTAACCAACGCTCTGAAACCAAAAACGGTATAAGGATAAAGGTCATAGTTGTTATCAAAAAGAATGTCAAAGCAGGAACATCAGATATTAGTCTGTAATCATCCAGATAATCTGTTTTCATTTTTATGCTTCTTTTTATCATATTAAACCCTCTCCTTCAATTCTCTTCCCAAAATTCCCTCAGGTCTCATCAGAAGGAATATGAGTCCTATTACAAATACGAAAGCTGTTTTGAATTTTATAGATACATATCCTCCAAACAAGTTTTCAGTAATTCCAACTATTAAACTACCCAAAACTACACCAAAAGGATTATCTAATCCACCGATAACTGCACCTATGAAGGATTTCACGAAGGGATCGAATAAGAAGAACTGATCTACAAAGTAGAGCGGGGCAATAAGGGAACCAGCTATCCCACCTATAAATGCTGATATGAACCAAACAGTTCCAACAACGTTTTTTATGTTTATTCCAAGTGTTGCAGAAGCTTCACGATTTTGGGATATAGCCCTTATGAAAATTCCAAATCTTGTCCTCATCGTGATAAGATACATGATTACCAGAATGAGCAAAGATGTAGAAAATATCAATATGAAATGAGACGAGAAAATAAATATTCTTCCTTGAGTTATTGATGGAAAAGCTTTTGGTTCAGTACCCCATATGATTATTTCTATGCTCTGTAGTATGTAAGCAAATGCTATTGTAATTATTGTTAAAGATAAAGGATTTGCCCCTCTTCTTTCTCCTTCGTATATAACAAACCTGTATAAAAAAAAGGATATTACTCCCCCGCAAGTTGATCCAAGTATTATAGAGATAAGACTGTTTCCGGTTTTCTCAAGAATTGATAGGGATACAAATGTCCCGAAAGTTGCAATATCTCCATGCGCAAAATTCAGAACCCTTGTTGTCCTATATATAACGAAAATTCCAAAAGATAATAGAGAATATATCAAACCAATTTGCAGTCCAGATATTATGTAATCCATATTAATAGAGAAAAGATTAATCTGAAAAATATATTTTTTTTACGAAATGTATGTTTTTTCTCCAGTCCTTTCTTACTTTAACCCAAAGATCAAGATATACCTTTTTCCCAGTTAGAAGTTCTATTTCTTCCCTGGCCATTGTTCCTATCTGTTTTATTTTTGACCCATCTTCTCCTATGATTATTTTTTTCTGCCCAGATTTCTCAACATATATCGTTGCCTTTATGTATAAAACATTACTGTTCCTTGGAGTTATTTCTTCAATATCTATAGCTGTGCAATATGGAATTTCCATATGTGTGTAGTTATATATTTTTTCCATAATTATCTCCTGAACCATTATCTTTAATGGGAGCCCAAAGAAAGTATTTTCAGGAAAGTGTATTTCTTCCTCCTGAGGTAGATACCTTATTGTTGTTGATATAAGATCAGAAATGTTTTCATTTTTTAAAGCAGAAACGGGTATTATCTCTTGATAAAAATTCCATTTGCCTACCTCATCTATAATGGGTAAAAGCTCATCTTTTTTTATTAGATCTATTTTTGTAAGAACACAAAATAGAACTGGATTCAATTTTTCCGATTCTATTATTTCCTTCAGGTTTTCATAAACATCTAAATCTTCTCCTCTTATACCTTCTGAAGCATCTATTAGGTGATATACAATGTTGGCAGATCTTAAAGAATCTATAGCATTCTTTACCATTTGGACTCCAAGCTCATCTCTTGGCTTGTGTATCCCAGGTGTATCAAAAAATACTATTTGATATATTTTATCTTTCTCCTTTATAGTTCTTATCCCTATTATAGATCTTCTGGTAGTTTGGGGTTTTGGAGATACTGCCGATACCTTTGCTCCAACTAATTTGTTTATAAGCGTGGATTTCCCAACATTAGGCCTCCCAACACAAGCTATGTACCCATATTTTATCTCTTGCTGTTCTATCATCTTAGTGATTCTCTTATTTCTTTTATTCTCTCTTTTATGTTTCCTGAAAACATAAAAGAACCGAATACTAATATGTCTGCTCCCAAATCGGCAACCATTTTGACATTTTCACTATTAAGTCCTCCATCCACTTCTATCAAGAAATCTAAACTTTTTTCTTTTCTCAATTTATCCAGTTTGGATATCTTCCAAGCTACCTTCTCTATGAATCTCTGTCCTCCAAAACCAGGATTTACTGTCATAACCAGAACGAAGTCTATTACATCAAGTAAAACATAAATGGATTCAATAGAAGTTCCCGGATTCATCGCCACGCCAGCTAATTTACCTTCTTTTTTTATTATATCAAATACGCGGTATGGATGGTATGTAGCTTCTATATGAAATGAAATCATATCTGCACCAGCTTGGGAGAAATCTTTAATATACCTTTCTGGTTTCTCAATCATAAGATGAGCATCAAAATAAACTGGAATACTTTTTTTTATCTCGGATAAGCTCTGTAGGACAGGAATTCCAAACGATATATTCGGGACAAAGTTTCCATCCATTACATCAAAATGAATTATCTCGGCATTATTATGATAGGCGGTTTTAATATCTTCTTCAAGCTTCAAGAAGTTAGCTGATAGTATGCTTGGCGCTATATATTTCTCACCTCTTTTGAGAATCATAAAGAAAATTATTAGTGATTTGATAATATGAAAGTGATTTGTTGTATTTTGATCCGTCCCGCATCGTAAGCCTTCTAACAATTGTATTTCTTTAAGCTACTTTGATATTTTCCAAATTCTTTGAAACTCTTGATAGAACTTCTCTACAACATCTTTATCATCGTATATGAATACGCAGTTCTCATCGTTCAAATCCTCTGCAGAAGCTGTGAGATTGTATGATCCTGTCATAACATACTCTTGATCAAATATTATGAACTTGTGATGCATCTTGGGTGTCAGAAATCTTTTCCCTTTAGTATCATATAAAGGAACTCTTATATCTACACCATTATTCCTGAGGAAATTGATTTTTGAGAATTTCTGTGAAGATTGTTGAGGATCGGTTATCACCTTCACATCCAAACCTCTTTTTTTAGCTCTCACAATAGCCTCTGATATTTCTCTTGAAGTCAAAGAATATGAAGCAATGTAGATTGAACGCTTTGCTGAATCTATGGATTTAACTATATTGTCTTCACATCCATCCGTTGCACTGAAAAAAACATCAACACGCGCAGATAGTAAGAAAAAAATCAACAGAAGCATAAAGTTCAAATTATAAAACTAAAAAATATTTTTATAAAATCTCAATTTTATTACTGCTGTAAAATGAAAAAAATATTGTTTTGTCGCATCCATCAAAAACCATTGAAGTTTATGATACTCAAGGAAATAATGCCTAACAACACAACAAGAGGGAAAATATTTTTCTGAATACCGTATCCATCAAATAGTGCGAGAATATGAAAAGTAAAATACATAAATCAGTATATTATGATTGCAACAGAGCAAAAAAACACTATTTGAACTAACTGATTTAGACATTTTTGAACTTCGTTTTTTTGTCTATTTTTTCTCTAGAAAATCTTTTATTCTTTTCTGAGTTTCTTCGTTAGACCTTGATCTTGCAAGGAATTCTGCAGCGTGTTTTATAGAGTTTTCCATATCTTGGGTTGAAATTATTCTTGATAGCCTTTTTGTCATTGATAGAGAATTTGCAGGAGTGTTTGATATTTCTTCTATGATTTTATTCTCTATATTGTTTATCTCATCTTTTGAGACAGATATATTTACAAGACCTATTTTTTCTGCTTCCTCAGCAGTAATCTCTTTTGCTAATATTGCAAGATTGAGGAAATGTGATAATCCTATCTTTTTTATCAAGAATACAGATATCACCGCTGGGACTAACCCAATTTTCACTTCTGGTAATCGTATTTTTGCATCCTTTTGAGCGATAACTATATCAGATACTGCTAAAAAGCCTACTCCTCCTCCCCAAGCTCCTCCAAGAAGTTTAAGAATGACTGGAATCGGGCATTCCCAGATTCTTTTATACATTGTTGCAAGGTTTATTGCATCGTTGAAGTTTGTATCAAAATCTTTTTGACCTTTTTCAAGCATCCACCTTAGATCTCCTCCAGCGCAAAATATATCTCCTTCTCCTTCAATCAAAACGAATTTTTTATCTGAAAACTTTCCTTGATCCGAAAAAAATGAGTTAAGTTCATTTATCATCTTTTCATCTATGGCATTTCTCTTTGATGGGTTTGATAGAGATATGAAAAATCCATTTTTTTCCTCTCTTACTTTTATTCTCTCCATAGATTAAAACTTATGGAATCTTCTTATAGTGTATTTTTCTTCTATATATTTTTTCATCTCATCTTTTGAATAGAACTTTGAGCTTATGTTTTCTTTTGATACTCTTTCCCCAGCTAAAAAGAATTTATCATCTTCTCCCCCGATATCTATGAAGAGCCCCTTTGTGAGCATTACTTGCCTTATTGAGTGTTCCTTTCTTTCATAAAGATCTACAATGGAATCTCCAAAAGCTATTCTCTCTGCTTCGTATGTATCAGATCCTCCTTGATTTATGAATATTGAAGATCCATTTGCGTGGGCACTTCCAAGACATCGCGTATCACAAGAGAAATTATCTGAATCGTCTGTTCCGTAGTCAAGGAATACACCTATACCGAAATCGTGCCCGTGCCCCTGCCCTTGAAATTTACATGTGTAAGAATCATTTCCTGAAAAATTATAAAATATTCCAGCTCCAAAGTGTGCAGATGAGCCCTGACAATACCAGTATCCTTCGTATTTATCGTTTCCTTCCTGATCCCCCAGAACACCAACTCCATACCAGTATCCGCAACCTTGTGAAAAGACTTCAGCAGAGTAAAGATCATTTCCAGAAAAATCAAGGAGAATACCAAAACCCCCAGGTATTGACTGAAAATCTGGAATATAATCTGCTCTGAAACCAGTCCCGCAGCCCTGTCCCATGCTTAAGTTATGTTCCCTATCCTGAAAAGATGGGAAATCTTTTCCTTTTTTGAGTATGTATTGGTCATTTCCATTAAGGTCAATCAGAGCTCCTCCACCAAGTCCTCCAAAACCCTGTGAAAATGCCGTTGATTCATATCTGTCATCTCCAGAAAGGTCTATAAGTATTCCAGTTCCAATTATTGCACCTCCTTGAGATAAACCAACTGCTTTATAAGAATCGTTTCCTTTCTCATCAACGATCATGTCGGCCGAGAAAAAGCTCCCCCCAAAACATCCTATATCACATATGTAGTTATCATCTCCTCCTTCATCGTATATGAACCTTAGACTCAAAGGTGCTGCATCTTTAAATATGTAAGTGTTTCTATTATCACCAAGGCTCAAGATTACAGTCGCAGTTGGAAAGACCTCCTTGCTCCACTTTTTGAAGAAGAATGTTTTTTCTCCCCCAGTGCTTATCACTAATGTTGGAGTTTCCGATATGACTATAAACTCATTTGAATCAGGGTATATCTCTATATTTACACCATGAATTTCAATGTTGATGGGAGATTTAACTTTATAAAAAGTATCTTTTTTCTTTATGAGCTTATCTACACAGAAAAGAAGGAGGTAATAAGATGTGTTGAGGCTTTCAAGAAAGTATTCTATATCTTTTTGGGTTAATTTTTTTCTTGTTATTATCTCAGATGATTCAGTAAGATTTTTTGGATGGTCAACAGAAAATTTCTGGTTATTTTCCACAAGCTTTTTTATTTGTTCTACCGAATTTTGCATGCATAATGAGAAACTGGAGATTAAAGAAAGAACTTCCGGATACTCGGTCTTTTCATAAGTCTGCGGCAGGAATTTTTCTGCTGGATTTTGAAGGAGCTCTATTCTTTTCACATCGGCTGATAGTCTGGCAACTGTATAGAATATACTTGTAAAGTTCTTATTTGATAAGTTTTCGTATATTCCATCATGAATTTTCGCAAAGAACACTATAGAATACAGAGGATCTTGAAGGAGTTTTGATATTAAAGGATGTATCTGCGAGTTTCTGGAGAAAAATCTCGCTTCTTCAAGATCTATTCCAGAGTATTCGTCGATGGCTTTCTTTACGAATTCAACTAATGGAATTACTCTTTTGGAAATAAGTAATATTTCGTCTGTGGCACCTATAGTGGCTATCAGTATTATCAGAAGAGTAAGAGTTCTTTTTATCATATTTACATTGATATTGAACCTTTTCTGAATTCGGTTTCACCGATCTTCACATTAACTACAGAGGGTTTATTCTCTTTTCTTGAAAATTGGAGTGCTTTTTCAAGTTCTTTTCTTATATCTTTTGGATCTTCAACATATGAACCAAATCCTCCAAGAGCTTCTACTACCTTGTCATATCTTACGAAATCAAGTTCTGTTGCTATAGCTCTCCCATACATTGGTACTTGAGCACGTTTTATCTGGGTCCATGCGGCGTCGTTTCCTATGATTCCTATGAAAGGAATTTTCAGTCTGACAGCGGTATCGTATTCAAATCCATTGAGTCCAAAAGCTCCATCCCCAAATATTACAAATACATCATGATCTGGTTTTTCAAGTTTTGCCCCTATTGCAAATGGTGCTCCAACACCAAGAGTTCCAAGTGGTCCTGGATCAAGCCATCCACCAATATGTGTCGGTTTTAGAAAGTAAGCTGCTGACCCAACTATATCTCCCCCATCTCCTATGATTATGACTTTTTCTCCAAGTTCGTATATGAAGTCAGCTACTTCTTTACATAAACGAAGTGGATTGATTGGCTTTGCATCTGATTCAGCCTCCTGCATATTTTTCTGTATGCGAGAATTCTCATATGAATTGAGTTCATTTATCCACTCCGAAAAATCTGACCAATCTGCAATTTGCGATAATTTGTATAGGGCAGATATAGGATCACATACTTCTGAAATGTTTCCCTCTCGGTTTCTCTTGAGTTCGGCAGGATCAAGGTCTAATCTTACAAGGAAAGCTCCTTCATTTATCTGCCTCCCATAATCAAACCTGAAATCCAAAGGTGTTCCGGCAAGTATTACAAGGTCTGCCTTTTCTAAAGCTTGTTTCCTACAAAACCTGAAGTTTAAAGGATGGTTTGCACCAAGAGAACCGCGTGCGAAACTGTTGAGAAAAACAGGAATACCAAGCTTCTCACATATTTTCTTTATCTCGTTTTTGTATTTTGACCATAGAGCCTGTGCACCTATTATTAAAACAGGTCTTTTTGATGACTTTATCGCATCTTTAATAGCCTTTACAGTTTTATCCGAACATTCGGGTCTTCTGTAGGAATATTCAAGAGCCTCTAGATCATCTGATGGATTGAAGAGTATATCCATAGGCATCTCAAGATAAACTGGTCCTGGAACTCCATCTAAAGCAGCTTGAAACGCTCTTGATAGGTATTCAGGTATCGATTTGGTATCAGGAACTTGGACAGCCCATTTTGTTATCGGTTTCATAACTTCTATATGATCCATTTCTTGTAGAGCTCCTTTACCTTTGAAGAATATAGGAGCTTGCCCACCGATCACTATCATAGGACTTTGTGCTCTCCAGGAGTTCGCTACCGATGTCACAGCATTCATAACTCCAGGACCAGCTGTCACAGCTGCAACCCCAGGAATACCTGATACTCTCCCCGCTGCATCTGCAGCAAAAACTGCTGCTTGTTCGTGCCTGTAATCTATAACTTTGACTCCGTAATCTAAACATCCCTCGTATATTTCCATTATATGACCACCGCATAGGGTATGAAGATGCTTAACTCCATACCTTGAAATTATTTTCCCTACTATCCTTCCTCCAGTCATTTGAATCCTCCTTATCTTTAATAATAACTGTATGCATAATTTTTTGCGAGAAATTTTGAACTTGTTCTTATTT
>CAZRNR010000009.1:20238-49739 GCA_964601505.1 uncultured bacterium
TAATAATAACTGTATGCATAATTTTTTGCGAGAAATTTTGAACTTGTTCTTATTTTTTCTATGAATATCTAAAATTCTTGGAATTGACAATTTTCTCATTGTAATTTTTCTTCTTTTATGGAGGATTGATAATGTTTTTGGAAATTAGATGTTTTCGTCTGTGTAATCTGAGTTTTATTTTTTACTCCGTTTGATATTTTGATTTATCTTCATTTTGTTATAGTGCAAGAAAGAAAAACTTGAATCTCTTTATATTATAGTGCATTCCCTTCAAAAGAAAGTTTAAAAACTCTTCCAAACATCCTAAAAACTATCTCCTATATATTTCCCAAGAATAGTGAATGAAAGAAAACTTGAATCTCTTCTACTTTGAGATGTTTTGTTTATCTTAAAATAGGAAATTTTTTGGTATGATAGTAATACTTGATTTTGGTTCGCAATATACGCATCTTATATCAAGAAGGATAAGAAAGCTTGGAGTTTATACCGAGGTACTTCCGTTCAATGCTCAGATTGAAGAGATACTGAATTTTAGACCTTCTGGTATATTTCTATCTGGAGGTCCTCAAAGCGTTTATTCACCCGATGCACCGTATCCTGATATGAGGATATTTCAGTTAAACATCCCGATTATAGGTATCTGCTATGGTAGTCAGCTTATAGCACATGCTTTTGGTGGTGTAGTTAGAAAGGCTGAAGTCGGAGAATATGGTAGAACAGAACTAAAGGTTTTAAAGAAAAATAATATATTTTCGGGTATTCCCAAAGATGAATTTTTTGTTTGGATGTCTCATGGAGATATAATAGAACGATTACCAGAAAACTTCGAAGTTCTTTCATACACTGATTTTTCCCCTGTTGCAGCTTTCAATTTTAGAAACATATGGGGAGTTCAGTTCCATCCTGAGGTATATCACACGGAGTTTGGAGAGAGGATTATAGAAAATTTCGTTTTCCTTATATGTAAGGCTGAGCGGGATTGGAATCTTGAGAGGTTTCTAGAAAAAAAGATTGAAGAGCTTTCTTCTATTCGCGGTGGAGTTTTGTGTGCTGTTTCTGGAGGAACTGATTCCACTGTCCTTGCCGTGCTCCTGAGTAAGGTTAAAAATATCAAAGTAAAATACTTTCTGATAGATACCGGACTTCTTAGGAAAGACGACGCGAAGAAAGTAAAACATAATTTTGAAACGCTTGGAATAAACATAGATATATTTGATGCCTCAGATAAATTTGTTCCAAGTCTCAAAGGTGTATCTGATCCTGAGGAGAAAAGAAAAATAATCGGGAGAAATTTTGCTAAGGTATTTGAAGATATTATAAGTTCATATAAAGATATGGAATATCTTGCTCAGGGAACTTTATATCCTGATGTTATAGAGAGCGGTGTCTCTGTTTCTGGGCAAGCGGATGTTATAAAGACACACCATAATGTAGGAGGAATGCCAAAAGATTTTGGCTTCAAGATTATTGAGCCATTTCGTTACCTTTACAAGGATGAGGTTAGACAAATAGGAAAGATTTTGAATATACCAGAGGAGATCATGGAAAGGCATCCGTTTCCAGGTCCGGGTCTTGCGGTGAGGATATTAGGAGAAGTTACAGAGGAGAAGCTTTATATTTTACGTGAAGCAGAAAGTATATTTGAGGAAGAATTAAAGAGGTCAGGATTATATCAGAAAGTTTGGCAAGCTTTTTGTGTTCTTACGGAATCAAAAAGTGTTGGGGTTGTAGGGGATAAAAGGAGATATGGTTGGGTTTTGGCATTAAGAGCTGTTGAATCTGTTGATGCTATGACGGCTGATTGGGCTCATCTAAGTTATACATTTCTCGATTTGGTTGCAAGAAAAATAATAGCATCTATTCCTCAAATATCAAGGGTGGTTTATGATATAACATCAAAACCTCCTGCTACAATAGAATGGGAGTAATTTTATAAAATAGAAATTGCAACTATTTGAAGCAAATTTAATTTTATAGCTTCTTTGTTTTTATTGCTTATGGAGAATAAAGGAATTGTTTACTCAAAATTCTTATCTCTTATGAAGAAATTCATGATGTTCCCTGGGGTTGGTGAAAAAACAGCTATTAGGTTTATAATGTTTCTCATACAATCTCCACAAAATTTTGTTGAATCGCTCGCAAGGGATATTACAGATATAAAATCTAAGATAAGTCTATGCGAGAGGTGTTTCTTCATAGCTGAAGGACAAATATGTAGGTTTTGTTCAGATCAAAGTAGAGACAAGACAAAAATTTGCGTTGTTGAAAGCGTAGAAGATGTTATTTCTGTTGAAAAATCTGGTGTCTGGGATGGTTTATATCATGTTCTTTGGGGAGTTATTTCTGCTCAGGAGGGAATTAGTTCATCTGACATAAAAATAAAGGAGCTTATCTCAAGAGTTGCACTTGAAAATATATCGGAAATTCTCATACTAACAGATACAACTATTGAAGGTGAGGCTACAGCTATGTATATAAAAAAGCTCCTTGATAAATTTGATATAAAGATAACTAGGCCTGCGTATGGAATACCATTTGGAGCTGAAGTTGAATATATCGATCCTACAACTTTAAGAAAGGCACTTGAATCAAGAAAAGAAATAAGGTAATAAAATATATCAACATGTTCTCATTCTTTGTATAGTTTTAGTATCAATCTTTTTTAGTTTTTTCTCCTGAAATATCTGAAGCTATCTTTTTTGATAGTGATGCTATTTTTGTTAAGGTTAATATCTCCCCGGGTTTGGCAACATAGTATGTCAGACCAATCTCTTTTGCACACTCTTCCATATTAAGTATAGATTCTTCTGGAGTATCAGCTCCTTGTCTAAATGTTCCATAATGCATCGGTATCATTAGTTTTGCTCCCGTTTCGTAAGACATCCTAACTGCTTCACAAGGTGAAACATGGTTTCTTTTCATAAACCATCTTGGCTTCCATGCACCAATTGGAGCTAAAGATAAATCTGGTTCAAGATAGGGTAGCTCTGTGTAAGCTGTATCTCCCATAAATAGAACTTTGAAATTATCTGAAGCTATAAGATATGCGTTCCATAGTGAAAAGTTCCAATCAAATAGATTCCTACCAGAAAAATGTTTCACTTTGATCGATGTTATTTCTAAATCCTTTATTTTGTATTTTGAGCCCCAGGGAAGTTCTACGGTTATAAAGTTCATACCTTTCAGGTAATAAGATGCTCTCTTTGGAACAAAGACATAAAGTTTCTTTCCTTCATTTTTTGCCTTTTCTTCAAGAATTTTCAACGATGGTATGTCCATGTGATCATAGTGGTTATGGCTTATCACAACAAAATCTGGAGCCGGAAGTTTTTCTATATCAACCGGTAGCTTTATGAGCCTTTTTATAATGACTACTTTATCTGTCAATATCGGGTCAGTGTAGAATACTATACCTTTCAATTTTATGACAAATGAAGAATGACCTAACCACAAAATGAAATCTTCTTCAGGGATTTCTCCATTTATTTCTTCTATTTGTATGTTCCTATATTCTTTCTTCTCCACCATTCTTGTTATTGTTGAAATACAAGAGATTAAACCTATCATGAATATGGCAGAAATGGTAATAATGTTGTTATTTCTTTTATTTCTCATTTCGTTTGAATATAATCATTTTCTCTAATGATTTATTATTCTGTAGCAATTGTTGGAGCAACAGCTTCTGGGAAAACCGAGATTGCGGTTAAGGTTGGACTGAATTTGAGAAAGCATGGAGTAGATGTTGAATTTATATCTTGTGATTCGCGAAAAGTTTATAGGAACTTTGATATAGGCACAGCGAAACCTGTAAAGTATCTAAACGAGTTTAAATGGCATTTTATAAGCATAAAAGAACCTAATGAAAGATTTTCTGCTAAAGAGTTTGAAGTCCTCGGAAGGAAACTTATAGAGGAAATAAAAATGAAAGGAAAAATCCCGATAATTGTCGGAGGAACCTGGCTTTACATAAGAGCTCTTGAAAAAGGATTTTTTTCAGAAAAAGAAGACAAAGAATTGCGGGAGAAACTTGAAAACATTTTGAATAAAGAAGGAAAACAAAAGCTTGTTGATATGCTCAAAGAGATAGATCCAAAAGCCCTTGAAAAAATACACATAAATGATACATACAGAATAATCAGAGCTATTGAGGTAAAACTTAAGACTGGCAAGTCTATAACAGAAATGCAGTTTGGGGAATATTTCCCTATCGCAAAATTTGGTATATATAGATCAAGGGATGACATCAAAGAAAGGATAAGGAGAAGGGTCCTAAAGCAAATAGATCAGGGTCTTGTTGATGAAATAAAGGAAGCTCTTGAAAAGTATGGTGAAGTTGTACCACTTTTAAAATCAATTGCTTGTTATGAACCTTACCTTTATATTAAAGGTAAAATAAGTTTTGATGAAATGATTTCGCTTATGGTGAGTCATAACTTCAGATATGCAAGATATCAATTCAAAGTTTTCTCAAGAGAGGGGACAACATGGTTCTCATCAGAAGATCAACTTGTAAGCTTCATTTCTGACTTCCTTCTGGAAAAAGGTATTTCTTAATTATTTCGTTTCTGTTATTCAAGATAAGGATTTTAGCTTTGTGCCTTTTAGCTTCTTCTTCCGTATATATTCCGTATGCAGCTATAATTATGGTATCACCAGGAAAGCATAGTTTTGCTGCTGCGCCATTTACTGATATTGTCCGGTCGTCCTCGCTTACTATAGCATATGTTGTCAGACGATTACCATTCGTTACATTCCATATATGAACTTGTTCTCCCTCCATTATATCTGCCTCCTCTAGTATCTTCAAGGGTATGGATATTGACCCCTCATAATTTACTATAGCCTGATTCACTAATGCGTTATGTATTTTTGATTTAAGTAGTATCCTCATGCTACTACCTCCTTTTTAGGAAGATTTAAAATCTTTTTTCTGTTTGTTATGACAATGTTGTCAATAAGACGAGTCTGTCCAACAAATACTGCTACCGCTATAGCACATGGAAACCTAACTTCTTTTAGCTCTTCAAGCGTATCGCTATCAACTATCTCGGCATAATCTACTTTTAATCCATTCTCCTCAAGAAGTTTCTTCATAGCCTCCTTTATTTTCTCGCAAGATCTTTCTCCGGATTCTATCATTTCTTTTGCCATAATGAGAGACCTCGGTATGGTGAGAGCTTTTTTTCTTTCTTCTTCTGAAAGATATTTATTTCTTGAAGATAGAGCAAGTCCATCTACATCTCGCACAGTTTCTACTGTTTTTATCCTCATCGTTATGTTCAGATCACTTACAAGCTTTTTTACGACAACAGTTTGCTGAAAATCTTTCAGTCCAAAGAAAGCTATATCTGGTTTCACTATATTAAAGAGCTTGACGAGTATGGTTGCTACACCTCTAAAGTGTCCAGGTCTTGAAAGTCCGCAGAGATGATTGGGAGTCTTTGTAAGTTCAACATATGTTTCATATCCTTCAGGGTATATTTCATTCACAGATGGTATAAAAACATAGTCGACATTATGATTCCTGCAAAGTTTCAAGTCTCGTCTCTCATCTCTTGGATATTTTTCATAGTCCTCATTAGGTCCAAACTGAGTCGGATTTACAAATATGCTTACAACAACAACATCTGAAATTTTTTGAGCTTCATTTATAAGCCTTATATGACCATCATGCAGATATCCCATAGTTGGCACAAATCCTATAACTTTATTCTTTTTCTTCAATTTCTCTACCTCTCTCTGCATCGTCTTTATTTTTCTTATAACTTTCATTCTTATCTTTACCTCCTTGCTTTACTTACACATCATCTGCCGCATACCTTTTCACAGCCTCAATTACTCTTTCTGCAACTTTATCGTATGATCTTATATGTTTTGGTGTATTCAAGCTCAAACCCAATATATCTTCAAGAACCGCTATTTTCCCATCGCATTTTTTCCCGGATGCTATTCCTATTGTCGGGATAGATAACCTTTGTGTTATCTTCTCTGCGAGGTTCTCATCAACTGCTTCAAGCACTACTGAAAAGGCGCCACCGTTTTCAACAGCGACTGCATCCTCCGTTATGATGCTCGCAGATTCCTCTGTTTTGCCCTGCTTTTTGTATCCTGTTATCCTAACCCTCTGAGGAAGTAATCCGATATGCCCCATCACAGGAATTCCCATCTTTACTATTGCTTCTATTATCTCCGCTTTATCTTTTCCTCCTTCTATCTTGACTGCATCAACATCAGTTTCTTTTATTATCTTGACAACATTTTCCATAGCAACCTCTTTTGTATAGAAAGTACCGAATGGCATATCAAACACGACCATAGAGTTTTTTACAGCTTTTCTTACGCTTCTTGCACACCATATCATTACATCAAGAGGTATCGTTGTTGTATTTCTTTCTCCAAAGAGAACTTCGTTCATGGAATCCCCTACAAGAATGATATCTACAAGTCCAACTTCATCTACGAGCTTTGCAAAAAGATAGTTGTAGGCTGTTATGCAAATAATCTTTTTCTTATTCTTATAAGACAGTATATCTAGTGCAGTTATCATATTCTTGGTCTGAGCCACTTTGGGTCTCAGCCTGATTTGAATTTATCAAGTTGCATCTGATTGAATCCTATTTTCAGGAACTTTGATTACCTAAACATAATTAATGCAACCTGAAACTTATCTTGAAACCTCTATTTTCTAAAATAACTTTCCCATCCAAAACAAGTATTTCACCTTTTGAGACAAAAAATTTTGAGTGATGAATTTTATCTCCACTATTCCTAAAAGATTCTCTGTATATTTTACCTTTTTCTGAATACCAATGTATTTCATAAACATCAGAAAAGCATAATGAATCGGTAGATGGACAAGCAGACAGATTTACCTCATATATATCTTTGGAAATCTTGTTTTTCTCATATATTTTATAAAGCTTTAGAGTTTTATTTTCCCCAAGTTCCCATATGAACTTTTGTGGGTTGAGATTATATATTCTTGCAACATTTTCTGAACAGTTCAAAATAATTCCCCAATCTTTATCATTTTCTTCATCTGAAAAAGAAAACAGAAAACCTTTGAGTATGATTTTATCTCCATCTGTTTTTATATCAATAGCTTTTATTATATCTTCATTTAGTATATTGAATATAGCCAGAAGTTCTTGAGCCCATATTGTCTTGTACATGTTCTCTCTTATATTCTTGAACATACGAACCGAATAAAACAGAATCAAAATCATCATACTAGATGAGAGAAGTATATTCAAAATTGAGAACATTACCTATTTATATTTTAACGGAACCATTAAAGGAATACAGCGGATATTCATTTTTACAAACCAAGTAATAATAATTATGATACATCTATTGAAATTTTTATCAACTTTGTAGATTTCTAATGATTAGAATCAATCACTGATGGATCCAGATTTTGTCCCCAGTTTTACAAGTTTTTTCTTGAAATCCACTTCATTTCCTTCTATTTCAAAATCAACCTGAGTTCCATAAACGGGAAGATTATTCACTTTATTATGTATCTTCCAGAAATCCTTTTCGGTTGTTATAACTACGTCTGCAATTTTCCTTTGATTAATTTTTTCTTTTATCTCTGATATAGCAGTGTATGAAATCTGCGAGTGATCAGGTAGAGCAAAATGTTCAACCACTTTTATTCCATTCTCAATTATCATTTTTGCAAATCTTTGAGGAATAGCTATTGCAGATATAAGAATTGCTCTTGCTCCAACAAGTTCCTTTACATCTTTTTCTAACAATTTCTTACCACTTAGGAATAAAAATCTTTTTATGCGAGATGAGAAAGTAATTATCTCTCTGTTCAGTTTTTTTATCCTCCTTTTGAAGGAAGCTTTGATCCCATTCTCTAAAAATATGTAATCCGACCAAAGTGCTGAAATTATAGGTTCTCTAAGCGGACCAAACGGGAATACAAGACAATTACCTATGCTTTCCTTTGTGAATACAAGAATTTTAATTTCCGGGTCAAGTAAGTAGGAAAAAAAATCGTCAAATATTAAAATATCTGCAATTCCTTTTAGAGATTGAACTGCTATCTCTCTTTTTTTGAAACATGCGCATATGAAATTCCTTTTGAGTGCCAGAATTGCTTCATCTGATATGTCATTCCTATAACCTGATTCTGGGAAAAATACCCCTTCTTTTTCTCCACCGTAGCCACTGTGAACTATTGCAGGTCTTATTTTATTATCAGAAAGCAGTTTTGCTAATTTTAAAGTTAGTGTGGTCTTTCCAGCCCCTCCTAATGCTAAGCTCCCGACACCAATAGATGGTATCTCAAAAACTTTCTTCTTCCCAATAAAAATTCTCCTTGATATTAGTAAAAGAGATATGAAAGAAGAAGGTATTTTGAAAATTGTGTTCAGTGTATGGTTTGAGTACCAAAAATTTGGAGATTTCATAATTGTTAAATATATATTTAATTCTCCATATAAATAAAACATCTTTTTCTTATCTCTCTTTGGTCGTTCTTATTTTATGTCTCTTCTTTCTGGCTTATGTATAGTTTTTTTTGAATTCATTAGGGATGCCAATCTAATCCTTGTGCCATGATATTAAAATCCATCGTGTTTGTAATAGGTAAGAAGGCCCAGGAGTTTAAAATTTCAATGATTTTATTCAGGGTTTTCTCTCCTCAGGTGTAAAATGCTATATTATGATATAAGATAGATATAAAAGGACAAATTAACTCAAAATGAAGGTTAATATAACGCTAAATGGTAAAAAACTTAAGGTAGAGGGAAACAGAACTATTTTAGAAGTCGCAGCCAATTATGGTGTTCATATACCTCACTTATGCTACTATGAAAAACTATCGGCTCCCGGAGCTTGTAGGCTGTGCTTAGTTGAGGTAGATGGGGGCAAAATAGTGACCTCATGTAATTATCAAGTATATGATGGAATGGTTATAAACACTGAATCTGAAAGCGCCAAAAAAGCAAGGATGTCCTCTATGTATTTTATGCTTTCAATGACTCCATATTCACCTATACTTCAAGATTACGCCAGAAAAATCGGTCTTAATGTAGATCAACTTATTTTTGAGGACCTCTCCAAAGATTGTATTGATTGTGGTTTGTGTGTCAGAATATGTAATGAGATCATGAATAAGGGGGTTATTGATTTTATTGATAGATCCCATAATACGAAAGTCTCATCGTTTTACCAGAGGAAATATTGGGAGATTTGTAAAGATTGTGGAGCTTGCCTTTTTACCTGTCCTACAAGTAAGATAACTTTGAATCATCTTGGACCAGATTATAGAGTTATAAAAAGTCCAGAAACGAAAGATCTTGAAGATTTGAGAAAAAATTTTCTCAGAATACTTGCTAAAAACTATCCAAGGGATGCTGTTTTGAAATATCCGAATAAACTTTTCCATAAGTTTATATTGGAATATGATCTTCTTTCTGAATGTAATGGAACTTATGATAAAAACCTTGTTGATGATTCCCATCCTTATATTTATGTTGATCTTTCAAGATGTATAGGTTGCGGTACATGTGTCAGAGTGTGTGCGGAACTTGAGGGGCAGTTCGTCTGGAGCATGAAATATGTTAATGGTAAAATCCTTCCTCAGCCAGATGGTGAGAACCTGCTTAATAGCTCTTGTGTTAGCTGTGGGGCTTGTGTAGATGCCTGTCCAACAGGGGCACTTGAGGATAGAACCGTCATAGAAAAGGGAGAACCAGAAAAATATGTGAAGACAACATGTGTCTATTGTGGTGTTGGTTGTCGTATAGAAGTTGGCGTTAAAGATGGGAAGATAATAAATATAAAAGGTGCTTATGATTCACCAGTAAATAGAGGACATCTTTGTGTGAAAGGAAAGTATGCATTCTCTTACATTGAATCAGACGAAAGAGTACTTTCACCTATGGTGAGGAAAAATGGAAAGTGGATAAGAGTAGATTGGGATACAGCTATTAGCACTGTTGCACAAAGAATTACTGATATAAAGAATAAGTATGGACCAGATGCAATTTCTATCCTCGGATCTGCAAGGGCTACGAACGAAGAAAATTACCTAACACAGAAATTCGCAAGAGTTGTGATAGGGACTAATAATGTAGATTGTTGTGCTCGGGTATGTCATGCCCCTTCTGCGAGGGCTCTTGAAATGATGCTTGGCACGGGAGCATCAACCAACTCATTTGAAGATATTGAGTTCGCTAGAACCATAATGGTATGTGGGGCTAATCCAACTGAAAATCATCCCGTAGTCGGTGCGCGTATAAAACAAGCGTTCTTAAGAGGTGCTAATTTGATTGTTATAGACCCAAGAAAAACAGATCTCGCTAGTATTGCTAATATACACCTTCAGCTATCACCAGGAACAGATATACTTCTGTTCAACGCAATGGCTTACACCATAATACAAGAAAAATTGTATGATGAGGAATTCATAACAAATAGAACTACGGGCTTTGAAGATTTTTCCAAATTTGTTCAGAATTATTCTCCGGAAAAAGTTGAATCTATTTGTGGAGTTAAAGCACAGGATATAAGGAAAGCTGCAAGAATATATGCGACTGAAAAACCTTCTTTTGTTTGCTCAGGGCTTGGGCTATCTGAGCACAGTCAAGGAACAGAAAATGTGTGTGCTCTTATAAATTTAGCTCTGCTGACTGGAAACGTTGGGAAAAGAGGTTCTGGAGTAAATCCGTTGAGAGGGCAAAACAATGTTCAAGGTTCAGCTCATATGGGATGTGTTCCTACAAAACTTACTGGATTCGTCAGTATTCAGGAAGGCAAGGAAATCTTTGAAAAAGTTTGGGGAACCAAACTTCCATTGACTAAGGGAATTGATGCGATAGAAATCATAGATGCTATGCTTGAGGGGAAGTTGAAAGCGCTATATGTTATTGGTTGGGATATACTTTTATCTCATCCAAACTATCAGAAAACCAAAGAAGCTCTGAAGAATCTTGAATTCTTGGTTATACAAGACCCTTTCTTGAATAAAACTGCTCAGGAGTTTGGCGATGTCTTTCTTCCGACTTCTCTTCACTTTGAAAAAGAAGGGACATTCATGAATGCAGAAAGAAGGATAAACAAGGTCAATAAGGTTATTGAACCAAGATTAAAAGCTGATTGGGAAATCATATGCGATTTAGCTAAAAAGATGGGTTATTCACAATACTTTAGCTATTCCAATCCTAAGGATATATGGGAAGAAATAAGAAAGGTCTGGATAGAAGGCGAAGGGATAGATTATGAGAGTATAGAAGAACATGGAGGAATACAATGGCCAGCCACAAAGGAAAACCCAGATGGAACAGCTTTCCTTTACGAAGATGGTTTTTCAAAATTAGGTAAAGCCTCCTTTAAGCTCATTGAACACAAACCCGTTAAACAAGATGGATATCAATTCAAACTTATGACTGGTAGAACTCTCTTCCAGTTCAATGCTGGAACATTTACTACCAGAACACAAAACAATATTTTCTATCCAGATGATTTCCTTTTTATATCTCCTCCCGATGCACAGAAACTTTCTTTGAAGGATGGAGATAAAGTTAGGGTCAGAAGCAAAGAAGGAGAATTAGTAATGATATGTAAAATTGATGAAGGTTTAAAAGAAGGTGAGCTATATACCACTTTTCACTTCGGTTCAACAAATAAACTGACTACCTATGATGACTTTGACAGTTATGTCCATACTCCAAGGTATAAAATGATCTTTGTTAATCTTGAAAAGGTATAGACTATTCATAGATTTTTGTTTTATAGTATTTTTGCTAATTCAGACAGAATTATTTATTGGAATGGATACTGAATATTATGAGTATATTGTTGCGAGATCCAAAAGTTTAAGAAATAAGGGTTTTATTCCCGATGCCGACATAGTTTATGAGGAAGGTAATCCATCTTGTGGAGATCTACTGAAGATTTATATAAAACTTTCTCCAGATAAATCTAAAATAGATGATATAAAGTTTGAGGGTAAAGGTTGCACAATATCTATGGTTTCGGCGGATATACTTGCAGATATGGTAAAGGGGAAAAAACTGAATGAAGCTATCAAGCTTGAAAAAAAAGATCTTGTTGATGAACTTGGAATAGACCTCAGCCCAATAAGAATAAAATGTGCCTTACTATCATACAAAATATTCAAGATGGGTGTCTATGGAATAAAAATAAATGATGAAAGTATTCATGATTGATTGATTTTTGATGAAGGATAAGGTTTTTGAAGAGAAGAAAAGGATTATTATAGAATTAGCCAAAAGATCTATTAAAAGTAAAATAGAAAAAGGTGATGTTGAAGAGATAAATATAGATTCACTCAATTTAGATGAGAAGGTTAAAAATGAGCTCAAACAAAAACATGGTGTTTTTGTTACTATAAGGAAAAAAGGAAAACTTCGCGGTTGCATAGGAACACTTGCAGAAGATGAAATATGGAAACAGGTTCAAAAATATGCCGTCTTTTCTTCTTTTAATGACCCAAGGTTTGAACCTCTCGAAGCATCCGAACTGTCAGAAATATCGATAGAAGTATCAATCATAAAACAGGTTGAGGATGTAAAAGATATATCCGAAATAAAAATTGGTGAGGACGGAATAATTATTGATATGAAAGGGAAGGGTGGAGTTCTTCTTCCAGATGTTGCCATAGAGTATGGTGTATCCTCTCCAGAAGAATTCTTAAATTTGCTCTGTAAGAAGATAGGTGTTCATCCGGGAAGTTGGAAGAACGCAAAAATAAAGAAATTCAAAGTTGAAAAGATATCTGAATAAAATCAGGAAAACCATTTTTTTATGGATAAAAATATCTTTAAACCATCTTGACTTATAAGGCCAGTAGCTCTCTCTGGGTGCGGCATCATACCGACGATGTTCCCCTTTGGCGATGATATCCCTGCTATATCGTCTGCTGAACCATTCGGATTTTCTTTATATCTAAAGATCACTCTTGGTTTTTTATTTCTATAAAAGTAGTTCCCAAACTTGTGAGCTATTGGCATTTTTAATATGTCCCCCTTTTTGATATCGCACGTGAATGGAGTATCCGTATCCTCAACTATTATTTCTGCCCAGCGTGATATAAATTTCCCTTTCATGTTCATAATAAAAGTTCCCTCAAGAAGATTGCTTGCGCAAAGAATTTGGAATCCATTACATATTCCAATAATTGGCATCCCCTTTTGTCCAGCTTCTGAAACGTTTCGCATTATTGGAGAGAGAGAGGCTATTTTCCCAGCTTCAAGGTAGTCCCCATATGAAAAACCACCAGGTATAACTATTCCTTTTATGTCCTTTGGAATTTTATCTTCTTCGTGCCATATATAGATTGCCTCAAGTCCAGCTTTCTCAAGAGCTCTTTTGGTTTCAATGTTGCAGTTCGTTCCAGGAAAAATCAATACTCCAATCTTGATTTTCGGCATGAAAGATAAAGTATATTTCATTCCGTTGATTTCATAATTATTGAAAATTACTTTGTTTGTTTAAAAAGAATATAGAAGAAGAGATTTCGTAGATATGTTTATTTGAATATGAAAGAATTCATCACAAACCTTTAATCTGGAAACAATAAGGTAAAAGCATGTTGATGAGTCTTAGGATACAAAGATTAAAATTCTTATAACAATGCTATATTGTTTTCGTAGATCGAAAGATAAATCTAGTTTTTCTGTTTCATATGTTTTTGAAAAGAATGGTATTCTAATGGATGTCGTGGATAAGTCAAAAACCATACCTCTTACAGATGTTAAGTTTGAGGAACCTTTCTTGCTCTGGGATCCGGAATACGCTTTTTCACCAGTATATGATAAAAGATATCCCGTAGTTTTGGGAGATTGGAATTTAAATTCTTATATCTTCCTTCAGAATATAGATAAATTTAGTATAATCTTTTCGGACGAGGTTGGCAGTTCTTATCTTTCGGGCAGAGTTCCTTCAAGAGTTATTGGACTTCCTATTTTTGTTCTTTATGTAGATGTTATTGAGAGAGATGATGTAAAAGATCTTTTAAAAAGCAAGAATATAGATGTCTTGTTTGTAGGAAACCTTAATCCGGGCATACATAGTAGGAGAAATAGATTATTGAAGAAGATATTGACCCTTCCGGAGAATTATAGTGTAGCTGTAGTCTGTGGACTTCGTGATAAAAAACTTTATTCTGAGGCCTTATCTCGTTCAAAAATTGTTTTTAATCACTCAATAGAAAAAGGAATGAATTTGAGAGTTTTTGAGACCTTAAAATCTGGTTCGTGTTTATTTCTGGAAGACGATAATATTCAAACCTGGAGGTATTTGAAAAAATTTGAACATGCAGTGCCTTATACGGATTCTGAAATTTTTGAGCTCATCAAAAAATATCTTTCCGATGATGAAGCTCGCGAAAGAATAACTATTGAAGGTTATGAAAAGATAAAAACTGTGACGAAGGATTCTGTCTATAGAAGAATACTTCAAGAGATAAAAAGTGATGATACTTTTTCTAAGTATAACAAATCAATTTACTCCGAGATTGCGTCTTTCAGAAGTTTTATAAATGATGTTTTTAATTTTTTTGTAGTAGATGAGAAGATCTTGAGCTATGCAGAATCTTGGGCTTTTTCTCTTGTAGAGAAAGTAGATAGATATACAAAATCTTCTTTGTTATCTGACCTTGCTTTTTTATATATGGTATCAGTTCAGAAATATGAATATGATAAGAGAAAATTATTAGAAAAAGCCTTTGAATATTTGAATTCTTCACTGAATTTTGATTCAAATTCTTTGATAATTTGGTATAATTCTGCATTTTTACATTATTCAGCTGGGAATGAAAAAGAGTTCTTGGAATCTTGTTCAAGATTTTTCAGAATCATCAGAGAATTTCCCACCGATGAATCTATGTATCAAGTTAGAGGGTATCCTGAGATTTTCTCTCCAATCATATTTTCTAGTTATACAATTCTTAAATCATATATAGACCGTGTATGGATAGAGAATTTTGATAATACTTACTTTCTGAGGAATGAAATTATAAAGGCGCTCTCAGCGCAGATATATGTTTTCCTCTGCAATTTTTTTCTTGAAAGGCAAGATTTCAAGGAGGCAGAAAAATTTTGTCATCAGGCACTAAAGCTCTTTAATAATTTGGTTCCCGCTTACTATACTCTTGGAAAAATATATCTTGGTATGAAAAGATTTAAAGATGCAGCTTCTGTATATCTTAAGGCTTACAATGAAGAACCATTTTTCTTTCAGTATTGGATTGAAGTTCTTACAGCTTTGTATCTTTCTGGAGACAAACAAGGACTTGATGAGATAATCAAAGAGATGAAATTGATTTCAAGCAGGGTGTATTTATATAATGGTTCAGGATTTAGCATTAATTTTGGTGAAGAAGAATACAGCTTTAATCTGAGATCTGTTCAGGATTTTATCAAAGAGTATATTTCTACATGATTGGAATTGGTTTTTCAATTACCAAAAATTGATTTTTATTAAGGCTATTTTGAGATATTTGTTAATTCCTATGTAGGAACTATTGTGTTCTCTTATATTATTTCATTTGGTTAAAATTAAGCTATGTTGGATAGTATCTCAAATGATTTGGATTTTTTTCTCAGAGCGTTAAAGGTTCTGATTTTTGCGACTATATCAGGTAGCATATTTGGTTTAGAAAGAGAGATTTCAAGGAAACCTGCAGGTCTCAAGACATTGGTGTTTGTAACGGTAGGTTCTGCTCTTTTTTCTTTTTTATCTTTTGAGCTATCTTCTATTTTCGGTGGCGATCCTGTCCGTGTTGCTTCAAACATAGTCACTGGTATAGGATTTCTTGGAGCTGGATCTATAGTCAGAAGAGGTGATATAGTAGAAGGTTTGACAACCGCTTCCATAATATGGGTCTGTGGAGCTATAGGTATGGTTGTTGGAGCTGGTTTTTATGTATCCGCGGTCCTGATATCTCTTGGCGGACTTGCTTTTCTTATCTTTCTTGAAATGCTTGAAAGGAAATTCATCAGGAGATGATTATGGTTTAATTTGGTATAACTGATTTAAGGTCGGAAGAATTTTCTGGTTTTCTTATCAATCTTTTTCATTTCATTTATTTTTTCCCTTATTTTTCTTGAGATATGATTTTTGTTTTACTTGAAAAGTTATCTACAGATTGTTAATTTTAGCTTACGCCATTTTCAACTTATGTGGAAAATTAAAAAAGAAAATAACAAAACTTTGAATGAAATAACAAATTTTCCAAAAGAGTATTATAATAAAAGCAAACCTTGAAAATGTGAAGATATGGAAGTGATAAAAAAATTTTTTGTAAAAGAGCTACTTGAAAAAATAGATATCCTTGAAGTCATATCAGAATATATATCTGTAAAAAAAATAGGAAAAGATTGGTATGCTGTCTGTCCTTTTCATCCGGATACAAAACCATCATTAAGAATAAGGGAAGATAAAAAAGTCTTCAATTGCTTTGGGTGTGGTGTTGGTGGAAATGTTATAACATTCATATCAAAAATAAGAAACATATCTTTTGCTGAAGCTGTAAATTTTCTTGCTGAAAGATATTTCCCTGATGTATATGTAGAAATAGACAAAGAGTTTTACTCACAAAAAAGAAAAATTATCCAAGTCAATGCTCATATATTGATGCTCCTTCGCAAATATTTGAAAAACAAAGAAGGAAAATCCGCAAGGGAATACCTCATTTCAAGAAATATAAAAGAACAGATGTGGGATCTTTTCGCTCTTGGGTTTGCTCCTCCTGATCCATATCTTATCCCAAGCGTCCTTCTGAAGGAGGGTTTCACTCAAGAAGATCTTGTTTCCACAGGTAGTATCAAAAATGCAGAAGGAACTCTCATGTTCATCTTCAGGAATAAAATCATGTTCCCAATAAATAATGTAAAAGGTGAGATAATTGCTTTTGGTGGGAGGACATTAGATGAAAACTTCCAACCAAAGTATATAAACTCAGCCGAGAGTGCTGTCTTCAAAAAGAGGGAGAGCTTTTATGGAATAATGCAAGCTCTGGATGAGATACGACTTTATGGAAAATGTATCATAGTTGAAGGTTATTTTGATGTGATATCAATGCATCAGGCTGGCTTCCGCGACACAATAAGTTGTCTTGGAACTTCATTAACACCGTCTCATATAAGTTTCCTTAAAAGGCTTGCTTCGGATATCATTATTATCTTTGACGGTGATAGCGCTGGAAGAAAAGCTACAGTTAAAAATATAGAATTGTTTCTTAAGTCCGGAATTATCCCCAAAGCTGGGATTTTGCCTTATGGAGAAGATCCAGATTCGTTTATAAGAAAAGGTGGTGATGTTCAGAATATTGACATAAAAGATGGAGTTATTTTTGTCGCTGAAAATTTGCTTGATGAACCTCTTAGAAAAAAAGATACAGTTGGTATATCAAGAGCTGTATCACAGATTCAGCTTCTTCTCTCACTAGTATATACACAATCTGAAACACAAGCAGAGATATATTTAAGAGAGATATCTGAAAAGTTAAATGTTCCAATTTCTGTCCTTAGGTCAGATACAAGAAAACTTTCAAAACCATATATTCCGATCGCAAGAAAGAGAGATATACCTGAGTATGAGCTAGAAATCTTAAGGTTTGCAATATTCAAAAAAGAATCCCTCAAATACATTTTGGATTATGAAGAATATCTATCTTCTGAGGAAGTAATTTCTGCTTTGACATGTATAAAGGAGGCAGATGGCAATATTGAGTTGGCAATTTCTCTTCTGGCGGATGAAAATGTTAAAAAACTAATGCTCGAACTTATCATCGAGGGGAAAGATTATCCTGATATCGGATGGGAAGAACTCCTTGAAAGCACTTTGAGAAGGCTCGCTATTGAAAAGATAAGAAAGGAACTTGCAGAAATCTCAAAGGAAGCTTATAGAGATCCAATAAAAAAACAAAGGTATTTTACATTGATAAAAAAATTATCCTTCCTTGAGGGAGTTAGATCAAAGATAAGGAGGAAGGATGAAAACAAGGATTAAGGGAGATATCAAAATGAAATAAAAATTAGGGAGGTATATGTAAATGGCAAGAAACTCAAAGGCAACAGAGTATATGTCAAATTATTTTTGGGATCTGCGTGATTCTGTACCTCTGAAAGCAGAAGAGGAAAGGGAGATATTCAAGAAAATAGAGTTTTACTCTATGTCTATTTTATGCGAACTTATGGATGTTAGTGAGTTCTGGAATGAGATTGATAGAATACTTGGAAACATGATTGAAACTGCTGAATTCCCAACGGAGTTTTTCGATATAGTTAAAGCTCACTATGGGGATCTTGAGAAAAAATCAAATAAGAAAATAAGAATTGAGCTTGCCAAGAGAATAAAGAACGGACTTGTTAGGCTCCAAAATCATTATAGAATACTAAAGCTTATGCTTCAGATAGAGAATGAAAAAAAGGTTGAGGAGCGCTTGGCTAAAATGAATGAAATAAAAACAAGTATAGGTCTTACCCTTGATTTCCTTCATCATATGAGAAATCATATAACAAACTGGTACGGACAGAAAAATGAAAAAAACTTAGATGACAAGGAAATGAAGAGAATTTCAGATATTTTGAAAAGGGTTAAAGATTTTTCAAATAAGCTTAAGGCTCAAACAGAAATCATTTACAATTCAAACCTCAGGCTTTCTGTCAAGGTAGCAAAGAAATATCATATACAGAACACGGACATGTTTGATTACATACAGGACGGGAATCTAGCAATTGCAAAAGCTATGGAGAGATTTGAGTGGAGGAAAGGAACAAAGTTTTCAACCTATGCTGTGCCTTGGATAAAGCAAGCTATAATAAGGTCTTTAAATGATACTATCCATCCTATAAGAATGCCAGGACACATCATTGAGCTTATGAACAAGATTAATAAATTCATAAGAAGTTTTTCTCAGGAGAATGGTAGGGAACCAACTTCTTCAGAGATAGCAGAAAAACTTAAAACTCCAATTGAGAAAATAGACAATATACTCAAGATAATAAAGGAACCTCTGTCTTTTGAAATGTTTTCATTTAATTCAGATGATGAATCTCAAAAACTTGATGAAGTTTTAGATCTTCAAGATGATATATCTGTGATTGAAAGCTTGGAATCAGATGATATAAGAAGTAAGATAAGAAAGATAATGCAACTTGTTTTAACTCCCAGAGAAAGAAAAGTTATTGAGATGCGTTGCGGGTTTTATATGAAGAGAGAAGCAACATTAGATGAAATCAGTGAAATCCTTTGCATAACAAGAGAACGAGTCAGACAGATAGAACAAATAGCTTCAAAAAAATTGAAAAAAGCATTCTCTAAATTGGGCCCCTTGTTTATGGATGTAAGAAAAAAGTCTCCACGGAGAGATTACAGAAGTTATATCCAAGAAAACTTTGAACATGATTCATCTGAACCCATGGAGAAAACAAAGCAATTATGATTTTGATCTTTTACTGTATATACTACTCTACATTATAAAGTTGTTCCCTTATTCTTTCTATTTCAAGTTTTGCTTCAATAACCTTTTCCGTTATCCTTGAATCAAGAGATTTTGCCCCAATCGTATTAAACTCTCTTAAGATTTCCTGAGCAATGAACATAAGTTTTTTCCCGTCTCCCTCTCTTTCTATTTCGTCTTCAAATGATTCTATATGTGTTTTTACCCTTGTTATCTCCTCTGATATATCTGCTTTACGAACTATATGCACTACTCCAGCTTTATCCACCATATCTTCTGGAATTTCTTCAACACCTATTTCAAGTGATATCTGCTTCAATCTTTCTTTCAATATTGATCTTACTTTTTCTGGGAATGAAGAATGTAATATCTCAATATCTCCTATAAGATCTCTTATCTTGTTTATTCTTTGCAAAAGATCATGCATTATGGAATAACCTTCTTTATCTCTTGAATCTTCAAACTTTATCAGTGCAGAGTGGAATACCCGAAGAATATCTTCTGCTTTGATTTTTCTTATGGAGAAAGGTAATTTTGATTTCTCTTCTCTTATAAAAATTTCAATCTTTCCTCTTTTCACTCTTTTTCTTATCTCCTTTCTCATATCAGGTTCAATCCCAATGTATTCAGGAGGTATGTCAAAATAAATTTCAAGGAATCTTGAATTTACTGATTTTATCCAGCAGCTCAACTTTTTTTTCCCTATAACCGCGTACTCTATCCCATATCCTGTCATGCTCTTCATTATTTATAAAATTGATGATATGGAAGCCATTAAAAATATATTGGAAAAACAGTATGTGATATCTATTTTGATATTTTTGGGTTCTATTATTTTATCCTACCTAATTACATTTGTTTTAGATAGTTTCTTGCTCAAGATTACAAAAAGAACAGAAACTCAAATTGATGATAAGATACTCAATGCATCAAGGTTTCCCTTGAGAGCTTTGATAATCATAGTCGGCTCTTATATATCTTTAAGCTATCTTAGTTTTTCAAAAGTTGATCTGATTAGGAAATTTTTCTTTGTTTTAACTGTAGTCGTTCTCACTATTTATCTTGCAAGGTTAAGCGAGATTTTCATAAGGTTATGGCTAAAGTTCCAAGCTGGTTTTGAGAGAACTCCTGAAATCATATCAAAGGTATTCAATGTTATCATTTATATAGTCGGAGGGCTTATCATACTTGACCATTTGGGAGTAAAAATCACACCACTTATAGCTACTTTTGGAGTGGGAGGACTGGCTATTGGTCTTGCACTTCAGCCAACATTAACAAATGTTATCTCTGGTTTTCATATCACTGCGGAAAAATTTGTAAGAATAGGTGATTTCGTTGAGATACCAAGTATGAATATTTCCGGTTTTGTAGAAGATATAGGATGGAGATCTGTTAAAATAATGACTCTGATGAATCAGGTGGTTATTATACCAAACTCAAAGTTTTCTGAAAGTGTTATAATTAATAGTCATCTACCTGATAGAGAATTGGCAGTTTGGGTTCAGGTTGGAGTTTCATACACTTCCGATCTTGATAAAGTTGAAGCGATTACTATTGATGTGGCAAGACAAATACAAAAAACAGTTCCAGGAGCTGTCAAGGATTTTGAGCCTTTTATCAGATACCATACATTTGGAGATTCCAACATAAATTTTACCGTTGTTTTGAGGTCAGAGGATAGAATTTACAACTGGCATATAGTTCATAACTTTATTAAAGCTCTTAAGAAAAGGTATGATCAAGAAGGAATAGAAATATCCTGGCCCATCAGGAAGATTTATTTCTCTAATTGATTTTCTTTAGCTTTATAAAACTAATTAATAATTTATGTTAAGCAGTAATGACAATAAAAATGAGATTGGAGTCGTGCTTGGAAGTAAGCCGGCTACTCCAGTTGATTTTTATATAGCTGTTGGAAGAGATAAAGTACTTCAACTTGATGATGCTGTCTTTACTTATGTAGATCTTAAGATCAACGGAAAGCCTTTTCGGGTTTCATTTTACGGGATAGTGGATTCAATTGAAAGGAGTTATGAGGGGCTTGATTTTGATAGTGACATGTATTATATAGATTCAGTTCGGGTTGAGGAGCGCCATGTAGCACATGTTAAGATCACAAGAATAGAGCCTGAGTATTTCATTCCTCCACGTCCTGGTAATCCGGTTTTTCTTGCTGGTGGAGAAGAATTTTACAACGAATTCCAAAAAGCAATAGGAGCAGATAAGATGTCTGAAAAAATTCCTGCTGGTTTTTCTACTACCGGGCAGAAAATATTTATTGACCTTGAGTTTGTCAATGGTAAAAAGGGAGCTCACATAAATATATCAGGGATATCCGGGGTCGCTACGAAAACAACATATGGAATATTCCTTCTTCACGAGATAATGCGCTATGCGAGAGAAAAAAAACATGGAGAAAACTATGTCGGAATCATATTTAACGTCAAAGGTGAAGATCTTCTTTTTATGGATAAGCCGAACAAAAAAATTTATGAAATATCAGGTGAAGACATAAAGAGTAAATGGACGGAGCTCTCTGATTATTATGGGTCTATAATAGATGAAAAGAGAGGTTTGAGTGCTTTCAGAATGAAATTTTGTGCTCCAAAAAGGCAGGGTAGAGGAACTATACCAGATGTAAATCAGCGGGATGCAGGAGATTTTATGATTTTCGGCTGGTCTGCATACACATTTTCAAAAGACGGAATAATGAAATACGCTATATTAGAGGGAGACAGCGATAACATAAGATCTCTGATAGAAGATATAGCAGAAATATTGTTTGCTTTATCGGAATACGCAGAAAATAATGAAAGAAAATACATCATCTCTCCATTTGAAAAGGAAAAGAAAATAAAAACATATAAAGATATCAGGGACTTAGTTGAAGATATACTATTTTCGGATAAAAGATCTCTTATAGAGGGTAGGGTATCTAGAAAGATAGAAGATATAAGGAGAAGCTATACCACATCCACCAAGCGTGCATGCATGACAAGGATACATATGATAAGAAAGATAGAAAGTCTTATAGGACCTGATTTTGAGGAAGAGCAAGAAAAGATAATAGATCTTGGAAAACTCAATTTGAGCGCTAACGAGATTTATGTTTTCCATATAACTCCACTTGATGAAGTTTGTCAGAGAATAGTTGTTGGTTCTATACTTTCAAAAATTTTCAAGCAGCAATCTGAAGAAGGAGCGGGACAGAGAAAAGTCATAGTATTCCTTGATGAACTCTCTAAATATGCTCCACGGGAAAAAACTTCTCCGATAAAAGAGGTTCTTGAAGATATAGCAGAAAGAGGAAGAAGTTTGGGGGTCATCCTAATAGGTGCTCAACAGAGTGCAAGAACTGTTAGCAGAAAAATAATAATGAATTCATCTGTGAAAATTGTGGGAAGAATGAGTTCTGAAGAGATAGAAAGTAGCGAATACGGATTTCTAACTCGCGAACTCAAAATGCGTCTTCTCGCATCTCAACCAGGAAACATGGTCGTAAATCAACCGAGCATTTATGTTCCAATTATGGTTAGATTTCCTTTCCCATTCTGGGCAACAAGAAAAGAAGAAGTTTATGAAGATATTTCAAATAAAGAAGGAATACTTGAAAAAATTTTTGGAGACATTAGAGAGCCTAAAGAATAAGAAAAATCCTGTTATTGAATTTTTGCTTTTAGGTTATTAATTTAGACTTATGAAAATACTCGTAGCTGATAATAATAGAACTATAACAAGGATAGTCAAAACAGCTCTTGATGAAGAAGGTTATAGCGTTGAGACTGCTAATTCTAAAGAAGAGGTCCTTAATCTGATAAGAAATGACCGAGAGATAGGTATTGTCCTTATAGATACCAGGTTTGAAACCGATAAAGATGGTTATTATATCGCAAAAGAAGTAAAGTCCCTGAAACCTGTTCACGTAGTTATGCTTATAAGTGCCCTTGAAAAACCAGACCTTGATCTTATGGAGGAACTGGATATAACATCATACATTACCAAACCTATAGACTCGAGGAAACTTATTCAGGTAATATCTGAGATAGAAAACGCAATGAAAAACATTTCACCAAAGCAAGATGAGCAAGTTCAAATTGTTGAGTTGGAAGAGGAGAAGAAAGTGAGACAAAAACAACAGAGAAAATTAAAGGATGAAGAGGAAGTTAAGAGAGTTCATAAGACCCAAAAAGATGAAACCGATGAGGATTCAGCTGATGAGGAAAAGACAGTTATATCGCATGACTGGATGTTAGATCAAAAAGAAAAGATGTTAGAAGATATATCTTTGTTATTTTCTTCTATACGAGAAATTTTTGATAACATAAAGTCAATAGAGAAGGAAGCTCAAGGATATGTAAAAGAGATTTCAGGAATTGTTTCAGATCTGAAGTCAAAAATTCAGAAGGTTCCAGATCCAGACAGAGTCATATTCGAGATCGCACATCAAGCCTCAAACGAGATATATAAAAAGATTGTGGATCAAGTCATAGATAAAATCTACTCGGATCTAAAGGAGGATCTGAAATCTTTTATTGCAAAAGAAATTGAAAAGATTAAGCGTGATGTTCTCACAGTTGCTAAGCAGGATTTTTTATCCGGTATTGAAGGAGAGATTTTTGAAAGATTTATATCCAAGGCTCGCTCAGTTCTATATGAGAAGATATATGATGCTGTCTATCACTCCATAAAGGAGGATTTTGATTCCGTGTTTGATAGACTGAAAAGGGACTTAAAGCGGATCAAGTCTATAGTTGATGAATACGAAGAGGGAAAACAACAATGGAAATACGAAGGTAAAGAAGAAAATAAAGTTATTATCAAATCAGAAGAACTTCATAGCAGTCAGAAAAATGATAAAAAAGAAGAATTCCAAAGTCAAAGAGAAAATATAGTGAATGATTTTTTTTCAATAGAAGATATTTGATTGACTTTTACCTATTGAGATTATTTTTTATTTATTAATTACAGAATTTATTTTTTTACTATTTAATTTGAGTGAATTATGGAAGAGGTTTTGAAAGAAAGTATAAGGAAATTGATTTATGAGAAGATAACGAAATTGAAGCATGAAGATAAGTTTGTCCCAGAGTTCGTTAATTTTTTTCGGAAAAAATTTGGGGAATCTTTGATAGCTGTCGTTTTCTATGGTTCTCGTCTTTTTGATCCATTCAAAAATGATGGGCTTTATGATTTTTATGTTATCATTGATTTTTATGAGAAAGTTCATGACTCTTTCTGGCATATCCTTATGAACAGGTTTCTTCCACCATCGGTTTATTTAGCGGAGGTTTCTGTTGGCCCTGATCAAGCCTCTGCAAAGTATAACATTATATCCTATCAAGATTTTAAAAGATATATAACTGACCCACCTGAAATATACATAGTTGGAAGATTCTCAAAAGCTGTTTATATTGCTTATGCGAGAGATGAAGATATCAAATGGAAGATTGCTGACTTAATAAGAAAAGCGATGTATTTTTGTATGGTCTATACTGTTCCTATGCTTGAAGATAGAGAAAAATTCAACCTCGAAGAATTAATTTTAGAGATATTATCTTTGAGCTATAAGGGAGAGGTTAGAATAGAAGATCCAAAAAAGTTATCAACTCTACTTGAAGCAGATAGGGATTTTTACATGAAAGTGTATACACCGATGTTTTTAGATTATGTCAAACAGAATGAAGGTATAATTTTTGAGATAGATCGAGATGAGGAACTGAATAAAAGAACGTGGGCTGTTGTCGGGGATACCATCCCTTCAAAATATGAGGTCATAAAATTCTTAAAAATTTCATCTAGGAGAGGAGTTTTAAGGTGGCCAAAAAGTCTTGTAACTTTTAGGGGGTATAAAGAGTATCTTGAAAGGAAAGTAAGAAAATCCGGGGAAGATCTGAAACTGAGTGAAATTGATAAAAAGTATCCATTGATATTTGGTTGGAGACATGTTATAAAGCTTGCAAAGGAAGGTAAATTAAAATCTGGTATCCAAAAAGAAATTGAAATGAAAAGTAGTCGGGAAGAAGGCTAACTGAATATCTTCCTTTGAATCTACAAAAATTTAATCAAAAATAAATTAAATCATACATCTTTAAGTGATTTTTATTTTTATAAAAAGGTTAGAGATGATATTGTTTCGTTTTCTGTCCGATTGTTAGCATTGAAAGATTTTGTTTTTTTTTCACTTTTATTTTGATTATTAATTTTATATTCGCTTTTCCATTAAGGGAAGGCCGTGAGAATCGGCCGCGGTCCCAGCCGCCGTGACCCGAATCCGTCTTTTATTTGCCCACTGGAAGGTGGGGTGATAAGCTTGCTTTCTGGGAAGGGCAAATAAAAAAAGAAAGACGGTAGGCTAAAAGCCGAGGGAAGCCGGAAGACCTTGGGAAAAGCAAAAAAAAGCTGGGAGGTCTAAAATATGAAAACAAACTTCTCTATAAAACATACCAAGGAAATAGCGGCACTTCTTATTTTACTTTCCTGTGCATCTGAAAAAAGTTTAACTGAAGATAAACACTCTACCTACCATCATCCATTCCCCAAAATAGTTGTAGGTGGTGAATCTACTGGAAAGGTGTCTATTATAAAAGATGGAAGAATATACAAAACCACACAAATACCAGGAGCTGTCTTCCATCAAGTTATGTTCTCAAAAGATGGAAAATATGTTTTCGCCGCTGCTTCTAATCAGAATAAAGTATATGTCTTTGATGGTGAGGAACTCACTCTTATAAAAGAAATAGACGTTGGAGAACATCCTTCTCATATGGATACAGATGACTCAGGGCAAGTTATCTCCGTCACTAACGAAGATAGTGGAGACGTTTCATTCATATCTGTTTCTGAACTCAATGAAATAGCAAGAATTGGTGGATTCTCTATTCCACATTTTGCAAGATATTACAACGGCTTTTGGTTTGTAGCTAACTTTGGAGCTCCAAAAATATCTGTTGTGAATTTAGATAAGAAAGCTTTGGAAACTGAAATCACTTCAGACCTACTTCCAAAATGTTCAGAAGAGCAAGAAGAATGCGCATTTTTTGATGTATCCATAAGAAAAGATATAGGGCAAGGACTTGCATCTCACTCAAGTTCTGGATATATCATTGACTTTGACGCAAAGAATCTCAAAGTGAATAAGGTTTTGACCAATGAGGATAAAAAACTTTCTCAAATATATACTGAACTGAAAGATAAAGAAGCTTTTAAGACCATGCTTTCTCCATTTGATTCGATCGGTTGGACCATTTTCAAAGGCGGTGTTATAGGATATGACTTCGTTGCTCGGGATATATCTTTCTTCTGGAAGCATGAACAAATCTTTTCTTCCCAAGTTGGAATAGAATACCCTGGAAAATTCTTTGTTTTACTTCAAGATAAAACTAACATAGCTGTTATTAACAAGAACGGTGCTCTTGAGAAAATCATAGATGTTCAAGGAAATCCAGGAGAAGGTATATACCATGATGGACATATTTATGTTTTCGTCTTAAAGGAAAACGCAACAGATATTCTGGCTATACATGGAGACGGTTCATATGTTAAGATAGCTGAATTAGATTCTCCTATTGCCGAGGGGATACATGTTCCCGGAGCCTATCCTCATTGCCATTAAATCTTTTTAGATATTGCATTTTCATTTGTTTTCTTCACAAATTCAGAAGGAGGAGGTATAATCTATATGATGAAAGAAGGAAGGAAAACTCTTAAAGAGCTTTCAATTCCAGTTTTGCCTACAACATCTGTAGGAAGTCTTCCAAAACCAGATTATATAAAGGAGGCAAGAAGAGAGAAGATAACAAAAAAGGAACTGAAAAAACTTGAATATAGCGCAACCGAATACTGGATAAAGTTTCAGGAAGAGATAGATATAGATGTTTTGGTTGATGGTGAGATATACAGGGGGGATATGGTAACTTACTTTGCTGAGAATTTAGAAGGTTTTAAGATGAGCGGACTTGTTAGATCATATGGGAACAGGTATTATATAAAACCCAGAATAGTCGGGAAGATAAAGTGGAAGAAACCTATAACAGTTGAGATGTGGAAGTTTGCTCAATCTCTTACAAAGAAACCTGTCAAGGGGATGCTGACCGGGCCATACACTATGATGGATTGGTCCTTTGATGAATATTACGGAACAAGAGAAAAGGTTTGTATGGCTTTTGCAAAAGAGCTAAGAAAGGAAGTTGAGGCACTGGCTGAAGCTGGAGCGAGAATAATTCAGATAGATGAACCTGCTATTTCTACTCGGCCATACGAGTTTAAAATAGCTAAAGAAGCTCTTGAGATTATGACAGATGGGATAAGGGGAGTTTATTTCATCTCTCACATATGCTATGGAGCTTTTGAGTTCGTCTATCCACAGATGCTTAAATTGCCTGTTCATAATCTTGATCTTGAAATGTCAAACTCTGAACTTGATCTTGTTGAACTTTTTAGACAGCATAAATTCACGAAAGATATATCTTTCGGAGTCATAGATTCTCACTCGCACGTTGTTGAAGATGTTGAAACTATAAAAAGTAGAATAAGAAAGGCTCTTGGAGTTCTCTCTCCTGAACAGTTGTGGATTGATCCAGACTGTGGCCTAAAGACAAGAACAGAAAATGAAGCCAAAGAGAAGCTTAGAAATATGGTTATAGCTACAAAACAAATAAGACAAGAAATATCGCAGACTATACAACCCGCACAAATTCCACATAGTTAAATGAGGAGTGTTCATGATTCTCAATCATTTTTTAATAATTTTTAAACTCTATTTCTGAAATTCCTATATGCGACTTCATTCTATTTTTAAATACTCCCATAAATATTCGCAAAGCGAATACTCCTAATAAGAATTTTATCAAGGATGTTCATAATTCTATCACCTCTTCTTGCTTGATTTTTATAAAAAATTAAAATCTATGTAATAGGGGCAAGAGTAGGTAAGAAAAAACTTTTGCTTAATTATGAACACCCCTCAGTTAAATAATGAATGAATTAATAAAAGTGAATTTATTCTCTTTTATCAGAGGGGGAAAAGACATTTTACTTTCCTTGAATTGAATTCTATCATATCAGGTTCCTTTTGCTGGCATTCTTTTTTTGCAAATTCGCATCTTTTTGAGAATCTACATCCGCTCCAGCTTATATCAAGTGGAGAACCAGGAATAGGTTTGGGTTTGGTTTCTCTCCCTGGCATAGCCTCTATCAGAGCTTTCGTGTATGGATGCATTGGATTCTTTAGGATTTCCCTTGTGTTTCCCATCTCAACTATCCATCCACCATACATAACTCCTATTCTGTCAGAAATCCACCCTACTGCTGATATATCATGAGAAATGAATATCATAGATTTTTTATCCTCATCTACAAGCTTTCTTAGAAGTTTAAGTATCTGAGATGCAATTGTTGGATCTAATGCTGTTGTAGGTTCATCTGCAATTATGAGTTTGGCTCCTGTCAATATTGAAATAGCTATTACTGCTCTCTGCTTCATTCCACCAGAAAGCTCATGCGGATAGCTTTTTATCCTTGTCTCAGGTTCAGATATACCAAGATCCCTGAAGACATCTATTGCTCTTTTTTCTGCTTCCTTGACTTTCATGCCATGATGTATCAGCAATGGTTCTATAACTTGATATCCAACTCTTAAAACCGGATTGAAAGCCGAGTGAGGATTTTGTGTTATAAGTGCTATATCTTTCCCCCTTATCTTCCGCATCTCATTCTCGGGAAGCTTGCTTATTTCCTTGCCATCAAAAACTATTGATCCCTCAACTTCAGCGTTATCTGGAGTTAGCCTTATAATAGAAAGTGATGTTATACTTTTCCCTGAACCAGACTCTCCAACGAGACCAAAAATTTCACCTCTCCTGACAGAAAAACTGACATTATCAACTACCTTCTTATCTCCGAACCTTACAACTAATCCTTCTACCTTTAGTATATCTTCCATTATTTTTTCTTTGTCTCTTCTTAATAGATAAAAGTAATTTTTGAAAATAAGGTTATTGTAAAGATTTAGACTGTATTCTTTTGCTGAATTGCAAGAAACTTAAATGCTGTG